>JACPFR010000036.1 GCA_016182905.1 Elusimicrobiota bacterium | reverse complement strand
GCCGCGCGACGGCGCGCGCGTGCTCGGCCAGCGCCGGCGGGGAGGCGGCGGAGCTTCCCTCCTTCTTCAAGGCGCCGAGGACGGCGCGCGACCGGCGCCGCGACGGCTTCCCGGGAGCGCGCATGGTCCTCATCGCGCGCTCCGGCGCCGGCGGCCGAGGCCCTTCTTGGCGGGGACGCGCACGCCCGCGCGCCGGGCCTTCGACAGGCCGATCGCGATGGCCTGCTCGACGCTGCGCGCGCCGTGCTTCCGCTCCCGGATATGACGTATCTCCTCGCGCACGAACTCCCCGGCCTGCGACGCGGGCGTTCGGCGCCGCCGCGCGCGTTCCAACGTGGCTTTCTCGGGCATGATCCGACCTCCTTGCTTCCGGACGCAATCTACCTTTGATGCGGACGGCCCTCCTATGGCGGACGCGTCACGGTTTCAGGACGCAAAAGCGGCATGGCCTCGAAGTAGAGCGCGACGTCGCGCATCTCCGCGCGGGTCAGGCGCGCGGCGACCGACGCCATGAGATGGGCGTACGCGGAGCCGCCCCGGATCCCGTCCTGGAAGAGCCGCAGCTGCAGCTCGAGATAGGCGGCGGGCTGGCCGGCGAGCGCGGGGTAGGCCGGCTTGACCGGCTCGCTCTTCGGGCCGTGGCACTTGAGGCAGGACGGCACCCGGCGCTCCCGGATGCCGCGCTCCGCGATCGCGCGCCCCCGCGCGACGGCCGCCTCCTGCCGCGTCCCGGCCGCGGCGGAAGGACGAAGGCCCGCATAGTACGCGGAGAGGAGGCGCATCTCCTCGGCGCCCATCGCCGCGGCGATCGGCCCCATGGTCCCGCTGCGGCGGGCGCCCCGCGCGTAGGCTTCGAGCGCGCCGCGCAGGTAATCCTCGCGCTGGCCCGCGAGCCGCGGGAACAAGGGGCTTCCCCGGCCGAGCCCGTCCTGGCCGTGGCACCGCGCGCAGGACCGCGCCGGCCCCGACGGAGCGCCGTCGCCGTGGACGAGGGCGCGGTAGCCCGGGCCGTCGAGGCGCGGAAGCTCGCGCAGGAACGCGACGACGGCCCAGACCTCGTCGTCGCGCCCCGGCGCGGGCCACGCGGGCATCCCGGTGAACTTCACGCCGTGCTTGACCACGTAGAACAGCTGCTCGGGCGTACGCCGTGCCGCCCGTTCGGCGAGATTCGGCGGAGGCGGAGACATCGCGCGCGCGATCGGAGATCGCGGGAGTCCCGGCGCTCCATGGCAGGAGCGGCAGCCGGTCTCGTAATGACCCGCGCCCTTGAGCAAGAGGCCGGGGACGTCGAGCCGCGCCGCCTCCACGCCCAGGCTGTGCGTCGCGATCGAGCGGCGCATGGCGAACTGCAGGAACGCCTCCGTGATCCGCCAATGCCCCGCGCTCGCTCCGACCGGCACGAGGCCGCTCGCGACGACGAGCAGGCTCGCCGCCGCCGCGGCCGCGAGCGCGGCGGCGACCGTCAGAGGCGTGAGCTTCATGCCGACGCCTCCCGCTTGCGGGCGCGGAGCAGCCCGGCCGTGAGCCGCAGCCCTCCGGCGAGGTAGACGACGCCGCCGACCCCGAGCATGATGGCGCCGCCGAGATGCTGGTCCTCGAGCGGAGTAAGCCCTCCGCCCGCGTGCGCGTAGAGCGCGCGCGGGGAAAGGGCGAGCAGGGCCCCGAGCAAGGTCATGTGCATCGAGGTCAGCAGCAGGGCCGCGATCCCGGCTCCGGCGCGCTCCTCGCGGCGGGCGCGGTCCCCGCCGAGGACGGAGAGCCAGACGAGGAGTCCGGAGGCGAGGAAAGCGCCCTGCTCGGCCGCGAAGCCGAGGGCGCCGTGGCGCGCCGCGTGGTGCAGGGCCGGAGCGTGGAAGGCCCAGACGACGACGAGCTCGACGAGCGACAGCGGCACCGGCGGGAAGAGCGCGGGCGCGCGCCGGACCGGATCGAACGGGCCGCCCGCGAGCCCGAGCGCCAGCAGCGGCGCCGCGACGGCGACGACGCCCATGTGCAAGGTCATGTGCGCCGAGAAGGACCCCCCCGCCAGGCGCGGCAGCGGCCCGAGCCAGAGGGCCGTCAGCGCGGCGGCACCGAGCAGGAAGGTCACCGGCAGTCCTCGAAGAAGACGGCGGCGGCCGCGACGAAGACGACCGCCGTCGCGCTCAGAACGGAGAGCAGCAAGGTCGCGAAGCCGAGGAACCGGTGGCGGTCGGCGGGCGTGTCGAAGTCGTGCGAGAGCGGCTCGCGGCCGAACCGGTGGCGGCGCAGGCCGCCGAAGCCGACCAGGAATATCCCCGCGAGCGCGGCGGCGGTGAAGACGGCGATCGCGAGCCGCACGGTCCCGAAGGAGCGCGCGCCGGCCTTCGCGCACCAGACCGCCGCCGTCGCGTAGCAGAGCAGGAAATGGCCGGCCCAGATCGCGGGCGCGGCGGCGAGCCTCCACAGGCTCTCCTTTTCCTCCGGCGGATTCTCGTTCATGCGCTCATCTCGCCAAGGGGAAGCCCGAGATCACGGCGACGGTGACGACGGTCGTGATCAAGGCGAAGTGCCAGTACAGCGCCGTGTTCACGATGTCCATGTCGTGACGCGCCGTCAGCCGTCCGGTCAGGCCGCGCGCGAGGCAGTACAGCTGCATCAGCCCGCCCGCCGCGACGTGGAGCGCGGTCCAGAGCGCGAGGACCCACACGGTCGCGGCGTAGACGTCCTTCGTCGGGTCCAGCCCGGTCAGCCTTGGGCCGGCGGCGAGGGCGCCGGCGCCGGCGAGGCCGAGGGCGAATGCGGCGGCCAGCCCCGCGTAATAGGACCTGGCCCGGCCCCTCCGGTTCCAGCGGGCCGCGAGCGACGTCAGCGCCCAGGACCCGAGCACGAGCCCCGCTCCGAGGCACGGCCAGAAGACGCCCGGCCCCGCGGAGTCCTTCGGCGGGAAATCGGGACGCAAGGTCCAGTAGAAGAAGTAGCCGAACACGAGCGACGCGAAGGCGGTCAGGTCCGCCAGCATCGTGATCAGCATCGCCCACCAGCCGACCGAGGACGGGCCCGAGGCGTACAGCGGCAAAGTCACGCCCAGGCCGACGTCCTTCTCGGCCCTCGCCGGGATCGCCGCGGTGCCGGTCCACATCCAATGCCAGACGACCGCCGCGCCGAGGAGCGCGCTGACGAGGGCGGCTCCCCACCGATGGTAGGTGCCGAGGACGAAGAATCCTCCGATCGTGAGCGCCGCCCAGAACGTGACGAAAGTCGGGCCGCCGAGCTGCAGGCACTGGACCGGCCGCGCGTCGATGACGGTGGTGACGATCGTCTCGCGCCTGACGTCGTCGGCGTCGGGAAGGTAGAACCGGCCCTGGTCCACGTCGCGCATGAAGTCCGGCTGGTCCCACAGCGGGTAGCGGCCGTCGATCTCGGGGATCGAGCGCACGCCCCAGGGCTGGGAAGGATTCTCCGCCAGCCACTCGAGCGTCCCCGCGTCCCACGGGTTGCGCTTGGACAGGGGCCTTTGGGACTTCGGCCGCAGGATGTCCCACGCGATGATCGCGAGCCCGGCCGCGAGGACGAAGGCTCCGATCGTCGAGAGCAGGTTGAGGCCGTCGAAGCCCATGCCCGCGGGATAGGTGAACACGCGCCTAGGCATGCCGCGCAGGCCTGTCACGTGCATCGGCAGGAATGCGGCGTTGAAGCCGGCGAACATCAGCCAGAAGGCGATCCGGCCCAGGCGCTCGGAGAGTTCCCGGCCCGCGATGAGCGGATAATAATAGTAGCAGCCCGCGATGACCGGGAAGAGGGCGCCGCCGACCAGGACGTAATGCAGGTGGCCGACGACGAAGAACGTGTCGTGCGCCTGGAAGTCGAAGGGCGCCAGCGCCAGCATCACGCCGGTCAGCCCGCCGACGACGAAGACCGCCAGGCCCCCGAAGGTGAAGAGCATCGGCGTCGAGCGGACCGCGCGGCCCGCGGCCAAGGTCGCGATCAGGCAGAAGATCTGCACTCCGGTCGGGATCGCCACGGCTTCCGAGGCCGCCGAGAACAGGCCGAGCGAGATGCCCGGCAGGCCGGTCGTGAACATGTGATGCACCCACAGGCCGAAGCTCAGGAAGCCCGTGCCGACCGCCGAGAGCACGATCCAGCTGTAGCCGACGATCGGCCGGCGCGCGAAGGTCGGCACGATCATCGCGAGCAGCGCGATCGACGGCAGGAAGACGATGTAGACCTCGGGATGGCCGAACAGCCAGAACAGGTGCTGCCACAGGAGCGGGTCGCCGCCGCCGGCCGGGTCGAAGAACGGCCAGCGGAAGGCGCGCTCGAGCTCGAGCAGCAGGCTGCCGGCGATCAGCGGCGGGAACGCGAACAGGACCATGACCGCGGCGACGAGCACGTACCAGCAGTAGAGCGGGATCAGGTTGATGCGCATGCCCGGGGGGCGGCACTTGAGCACGCCGACGATGAGCTCGACCGCCGCGGCGATCGCCGCGATCTCGATGAAGGAGAAGCCCAGCAGCCAGATGTCCGCGCCGATCCCGGGCTGGTAGGCCGAGGTCAGCGGCGGGTACATGAACCAGCCGCCCGCCGGCGCGGCGTTGAAGAAGAGCGAGCCGCACAGGAAGAGCCCCCCGATCAGGTAGCACCAGTAGCCGAACGCGGACAGGCGCGGGAAAGGCAGGTCGCGCGCGCCCAGCATCTGGGGCAGGAAGATGATCGCCACCGCCTCGAAGATCGGGATCGCGAACAGGAACATCATGACCGACCCGTGGACCGTGAAGACCTGGTTGTAGGCCTCGGCCGAGAGGAGATCGTTGCCCGGGACGGCGAGCTGCAGCCGGATCAGGAGAGCGAGCACGCCGCCGAAGAGCAGGAACGCGAAGGCCGTCGCCGTGTACCACAGGCCGACCTCCGTGTTGTTGACCTCCGACCAGTAGCGCCAGCCCTCCGGCGTGCGCCACGCGTCGAGCAGGCGCTCCTCCTGCGCGCGGCGCAGCTCCGGGGGAGGCTCGTGCTCGAGCGGCTCGGGATCGCGCGGGGTCATCGCAGCGATCCGAGCCAGGCGACCAGCTCGCGCAGCTCCTCGGGCGGCAGCATCCCGAAGTGCGGCATGGCCGCCCCGGGCTTCACGCGGTCGGTCCGCTCGAGCCAGGTCCTCAGGCCCTCCGGCCCGTTGCGCAGCGTCCCGGCCCCGACGCTGAGCCGTCCGCCCACGTGCGTCAGGTCCGGGCCCACCGCGCCGTCGGCCGTGGTGCCGCGCACCGCGTGGCAGGCGGAGCAGCCGTTGGCCATGAAATGCGAACGGCCGGGCGCCGCTCCGGCGAGCGCGGGCCGCCGCTGGAGGTCGAGCCAGCGGGCGAAGCCCTCCTTCTCCATGACGATCACGTCGAACGCCATCAGCGCGTGGGAGGCCCCGCAGTACTCGGCGCAGACCCCGCGGAAGGTCCCGGTCCGCGTCGGATGCAGGACGAGGCGCGTGCGCCGGCCGGGGATCATGTCCGTCTTCCCCCCGAGGGCCGGGATCCAGAAGGAGTGGATCACGTCGGCGCTGTCGAGCACGAACTCGACGGGCTCGCCGACCGGCAGGCGGACCTCGTTGGCCGCCTCCACCTTCCCGCCCGAAGGCGGATGGTAGACGACGCGCCACCACCACTGCTCGCCGGTGACCGCGATCCGCAGGCTTCCGGCGGGCGCGCGCGCCAGGAGGCCGGGGAGGATCCTGAGGCCGTGGACCAGCAGCGCCGCGAGGACTAAGGTCGGCACCAGCGCGCCCCCTCCGATGATCAGCCGCCTGGCCCGGCGCTCCGGGTACGCCTCCGGGCGGGCGCTGACGGCGTGGATCGTGAGGGCCGTCAAGGCGATGCACACGACGACCGAACCCCCGGTCATCAGCCAGAAGAGGCCGGCGATCCGTTCGGCGCCGACGCCCGCCGGGTCGAGCGCCGACTGGCTCCCGGCGCAGGCGGCCGTGCACAGTGTCATCCACGAGCAGACGATCATGCGGCGGTCGATCATGGCGCCGTGAATAGGCTGGGATATCCTCCGGAGCTACACTAGCGAGGATGGCGCCGGTCTACCATGACGGTCATGTCATGCTTTCGCGACGGGACGGGCGGACCCACTTATACAGGACCGGCAGCACGATCAAGGTCAGCAAGGTCGAGGTGAGGAGGCCGCCGATGACGACGGTGGCCAGAGGCCTCTGCACCTCGGCGCCGATGCCGGTGTTGAGCGCCATCGGCACGAAGCCCAGGCCCGCGACCAAAGCCGTCATGGCCACGGGGCGCAGGCGCGTGAGCGAGCCTTCCTTGGCCGCCTCCGCGTAGGTCCGTCCCTTCTCGCGCAGCTGATTGAAGAAGGTCACGAGCACCATGCCGTTGAGGATGGCGATGCCCATCAGCGCGATGAAGCCCACCGACGCCGAGACGCTCAGCGGTATGCCGCGCAGCGCCAGCGAGAAGATGCCGCCCGTCATCGCCAGCGGGATGCAGGTGTAGACGAGGACGGCGTCGCGCAGGTTGCCGAAGCTCCACCAGAGGATGACGAGGATCGCGAGCAGGACCGCGGGCACGATCAAAGAGAGCCGCGCCTGGGCGCGCTCCAGGTTCTTGAACTGCCCCCCCCAGGACATCGTGTAGCCCGGCGGCAGCTTCACCTCGCGCTCGACGGCGGCGCGCGCCTCCGCGACGTAGCTCGAGATGTCGCGCCCGGCGAGGAACACGGCGACCGCCGCGTAGCGCTGTCCGTAGTGGTGGGCGATGGTCGTGACCTCGTCGTTGGTCTCGAAGTCGACGACCTTGTTGAGCGGGATCGAGCCGCCGTCCATGCCGACGGGCAGGGACTTGATCGTCTCGACGTTCTCGCGGTGCTCCTCCTCCACCCTCAGCACCACGGGGAAGCGCCACTGCGCCTCGTAGAAGCTGCCCACCTCGCGGCCGGCCATGGCGGCCTCGAGCAGGCCGTTGACGCGGCCCAGGTCGAGGCCGTAGCGCGCGATGGCCCCGTAGTTCGGCCGCGCGCTGAGCACCGGGCTTTTCCGCAGCGCCGTCAGGGGGTCCATCTCGGCCTCGTCGGTCCCCGGCACTTCCTCGAGGACTTCTCTCGACCGCTCGAGCAGGTCGATGAGGACGGAGAGGTCCGGGCCGTAGATGCGCAGGCTCACGTCGGCCCTGCTCCCCTCCAGTATCTCGCCGAAGCGCATCTCGATGGGCTGGGTCTCGGCGATCTCCTGGCCGGGGACCTCCTTCTCGATCGCTTCCTTGATGGCCGCGTACACCTCCGCCTTGGAGCGCTCGCGGTCCCGCTTCAGGATCACGAAGGTGTCCGCGAGATGGACGCCCATCGGGTCGGTGGCGGATTCGGGCGTGCCCAGGCGGCCGAACACGCGCGCGACCTCGGGGAACTTCGCGATGACGCGCTCGCTTTTGCGCTGCATCTCGAGCGAGGCGTCCACGCCGATGTCGGAGTCGCGCGTGAAGTTGATCACGATGTCCCCCTCGTCGAGCGGAGGCATGAAGTCGGCGCCCATGCGGCCGTAGGCCAGGAGCGAGCCGGCGAGGAGAAGGCCCGCCGGGACCGCGGCCAGGACCGGCCGGCGGAGGCAGGCCACGAGCGCCGGTTCGTAGACCCGCAGCAGGCGCGCGTAGAGCGGGCTCTCGCCGCCGCCGTGGACGGCGGGCGCCTTGAGGAACAGGTAGGCGAGCACCGGCATGAGGAGCACGGCGACGAGCAGGGAGGCTCCCAGGGCCATCAGGACCGTGATCGCCATCGGGTGGAACAGCTTGCCCTCCACGCCCTCGAGCGAAAGGATCGGAACATAGACGAGCATGATGATGAGCAGGCCGAGCGAGACCGGCTTGATCACCTCGGCGGCGGAATCGATGAACAGCGCGAGCCGGGTCTCCCGGTCGAGCGGGCCCTTATGAGCCTCGAGGCGGCGCAGGGCGTTCTCGATCATCACCACCGCGCCGTCGACGAGCAGTCCGAAGTCGATGGCGCCCAGGCTCATCAGGCTCGCCGAGACCCCGAACAGGCGCATGCCGATCGCGCCGAACAGCATCGAGATCGGGATGGCGAGCGAGACGAACAGCGCCGCGCGCAGGTTGCCGAGGACGGCGAGCAGGATCACGACGACGAGGACCGCGCCCTCGGCCATGTTCACGACCACGGTCCTGAGCGTGGCGTCGACGAGGTCGCTGCGCGTGTAGAGCAGCTCGACCTCCACGTCGTCCGGCAGAGGGGCCTCCTTGAGGGCGCGCTCGGAGTCGATCGCCACCTGGCGGGAGTTGGCCCCGCTGAGCATGAGCATGATGCCCATGACCGTCTCCTCGCCGTTCTCCGTCGCGCCGCCCATCCGCTGGGCGAAGCCTTCCTTGACGTCGGCCACCGCCGACAGCGGGACGGGCTTGCCGCGCACGTCGAGCTTGACGGGGATGACGCGGATCTCGTCGAGGCTCCTCAGCCGGCCGGAGGCGCGCACGATCACCTGACGGCCCTTGGGCTGGATGTAGCCGCCGCCCGAGTTCTCGCCGACGCCTTCCAGGCGTTCGGCCACCTGCTCGATGGTCACGCCGACCTTTTCGAGGCGCTCGGGGTGGATATCGATGTGGATCTCCTTCTTGTAGCCGCCCGTCGCGTCGATCTCGGCCACGTTCTTGATCGAACGCCGAAGATAAGGCACGAGGACGAAGTCCTGGATGGTCCGCAGGTAGAGCAGCCGCTCGCGTTCGGGCTTGGCGGCGAGCGGCGTGCCGGGCTTGGCCTTGACGGCGTACATGACGACCTCGCCGAGGCCGGTGCTGATCGGGGCGAGGTGGGGCGAGAGACCGGCGGGCAGCTCGCCGCTCGCGCCCTGGAGCTTCTCGCTCACCTGCTGGCGCGCCCAATAGATGTCGGTGCCGTCCTCGAAGGTGACGACGACCTGCGACAGGCCGTACTTGGACAGAGACCGGACGTCTTTGACATGGGCGATGCCGCTCATGTCGGTCTCGATCGGGAAGGAGACGGTCTTCTCGATCTGCTCCGGGTCGAGCGCCCCGGTCTTGGTGTTGACCATGACCTGAACGGGCGTGATGTCGGGCACCGCGTCCACGGGCGTGACGGAGACGGCGTACAGCCCGGCCGCGCAGCCGAGCGCGAAGAAGAGGATCACGGCGAGCCGGTTCTTGAGAGTCCAGTCGAGAAGGCGAGTCATGGCGTTCTCCTAAAACGAGGCGAGCTTGGTCAAAGCGTCGCGGTCCGCGGTCAGGACGAACAGCTCCGCCGCCTTGGCGGCGAGGTCCGTCTGGGCGTCGAGGGCGCGGCCGAAGGTCTCGGCCGCGGAGCCGTCGAGCTCCAGGAGGGTCAGCAGGTCCACCTGGCCTTTGCTGAAGCCCTCGTCCGCCGCCCGCAGCTGAGCCTCGAGGTCCGTCAAGGTCTCGGGCGTGTACTTGAGGACGACCTGCCGCGCCGCCTCGTACTCCACCAAGGCGTGGAGCATGTCGGCCTGGAGCTTGCGTTCCGCGAAGCCGAGCAGGCGCTCCTCGGCGAGCTTTTTCTTCTCCGCGCTCCTGATCCCGGAGCGGTTGGCGTTCCAGGACGGGAAGGCGAAGCTCAGACCCACGCCGTAGGTCTTCTCCGTCTCGGCGGCTTTGGCCCTCTCGTAGGAGGCGACGAGAGAGGCGTCCGGCAAGCCTTCGCGCGAGGCCAAGGCCCGGTCCAGCCCCGCTCCGCGGACCGAGAGCCTTTGGACGCGGAGCTCCGGGTTATCCGCCAAAGCTTTGTCCAGCCACTCCTTCCCGTCGAGCCGCCGGGCGCCCGAGAGCCACGGGACCTCGACGTCGGGGGTTTCCCCCGGAGCGAGGGGCGCGTACGTCCTCAGCTTCTCGAGGGAAGCCTTCGCGCCGGCCTCGCTCTGGATCGCGTCGGCGGCGAGGTTGTTGAGTCGGTGCTGGACGATGCGGCTCTCCGCCTTCCGCTGCGGGGTCGGGAACACCCGGCCGCTCAGGTAGGACTGGATCAGTTCGAAGCGCTTGCGGCGGCTCTCGGCGAAGGCGGCCTTGCGGCGCCCCGAGGCGTATTCGAACGCGCCTTGGGCGACGGCGGCCGTGACGAGCACCTCCGACGCCGCGCGCTTGACGCGCGAGGACTCCGTCTCGAGGTCGAGAAGCCGCCCGCGCAGGCCCGGCTCCCCCGTCAGGGGCAGAGGCACGGAGGCGGACAGCTCGTAGGCCGGGCCGCTGCCCGCCGGCTCGCTCTTGCGGCCGAGCAGGATGCCGGCGGAAGGCCCCTCCCAGACGCGGGCCTGCGCCGCGGAGAGGCTGTTCTCCTCGACGCGCGCGTCCTGGGCGGTCAGGAGCGGCGTCGATTTCAGGGCCAGGCTCACCAGCTCCGCCAGCGCGTACCTTTTGGCTGACGGCGCGGCCTCCTGGGCGAAGACCGGTCCGGCGAGAAGAATGGCTGCGGCGGCGGCGAAAAGAGTGGACATGGAGCCTCGGTTGATGCGGGTCGCCCTGCCGGAAAACAACCGGCAAGAATGGAGAATGCGTCAGGGACGGCGGCGTCGGGGCGCGGCGGTCAGGCCGCGAGGCGGGGCGGGCGGAAGATCGAGGAAGGCGGCAGGTAGGCGTACGCGGAGCGTTCGTACGAGGCGTACTTCGCCGGAACGGGGGCGATCGCGATCTCGGCGACCCCCTGCGGGGCGAGGTGCGGGCCGCAGAAGCAGGCCTGGCAGGCCTCGGTGGTGTCGCAGAGGCCCGCGACTTCCTGGGCGCAATCGAACGCGAACAGGCCCAGAACCGCGAACACCAGCCCCTGAAAGATCCAGCGTCTCATCGGGCGGCAGTTTAACAGATGCGGCCGGGAGCGTCAAGCGAGCGTCACCCGTCGGCGATTGACGCCGCCGGGACAAATCCGATATATTTGGTCAGGATTCAATATTCGTCAGGAGGCGCGATGAGCAAGCTCGAGTTCGGGTTCCGCTGGCTGCACGTGTTCATGGGAATCGTCTGGATCGGTCATCTCTATTTCTTCAACTTCGTCAACCTTCAGCTCCAGGGCAAGATGGACGACCCGACCAAGAAGCTCGTCAACCCCCACCTGATGCCGCGGGCGCTGTGGTGGTTCCGCTGGGGCGCGATGGTCACCTTCCTGTCGGGCCTGGTCCTGTTCGCCCAGATCTTCATGTACACCCCCGACCTCGGCTGGGGCGCGAACCTGATCTTCAAGGGCGCCGAGGGCCTGACCGACCGCGCGCGCTGGATCATGTGGGGCATGACGTTCGGCTCCATCATGTGGTTCAACGTCTGGTTCGTCATCTGGCCCGCGCAGAAGAAGCTCCTCGGCGGCACGGCCGGCGACGCGGCTCCCGCCCTGCGCACCCGCGCGGCGCTGGCGTCGCGCATCAACACCTACCTGTCGGCCCCGATGCTCGTCGGCATGCTCGGCGCCGGCCACGCGGGCATGCCCTTCAGCTACGGGGCGCTGCTGACCGCGGCGCTGCTCGGCCTGGCGATGATCAAGGCCGCGTACGTGCACTCGACCTTCGTCGGGCAGACGGTCTGAGCGTGTCCGGCATCCGGAACAAGCCGTACGTGTGCGAGGAGCAGCCGGGCCGAAAGGCCTGGTGCGCGTGCGGCGAGTCGGAGAAGCAGCCCTATTGCGACGGCTCCCACGCGCGCAAGAACACCGGGAAGTCCCCCATCGTCGTGGAGCTCACCGAGGCCAAGAAGGTGGCCTGGTGCGGCTGCCGCCAGTCGAAGAACAAGCCGTTCTGCGACGGGACCCACCGGACCTTGCCGCCGCTGCCTTAAGAATACGCCGTAAAGAAAAGAAGCCCCGGCTCTCGCGAGTCGGGGCTTCTTCTTTTTGAGGGACTGTTTCCGGAAACAGTCCGCGTGAAGATCCGCGGACTCGCACCGGTGCGAGTCCGGGCTAGACGGGGCGCGACTTCACGAGCTCGAGGAACTCCTTGCGGGTGCGCGCGTCCTTCTTGAACACGCCGAGCATGCACGAGGTCGTCGTCGGCGAGTGGTGGCTCTCCGCGCCGCGCATCTCCATGCAGAGGTGTCGCGCCTCCATGATGACGCCGACGCCGATCGGCTTGAGCTTGTCGGCGAGCGTGTACGCGACGTCCGTCGTCAGGCGCTCCTGCACCTGCAGGCGGCGCGCGAAGACCTCGACGATCTTCGGGATCTTCGAGAGCCCGATGATCCTCTTGTTCGGCAGGTAGGCCACGTGCGCCCGGCCGAAGAAAGGCAGCATGTGATGCTCGCACATCGAGTAGAACGCGATGTCGCGCACGATCACCATCTCGTCGTAGCTCTCGGTGAACAGGGCCTCGTTGATCAGGGCGTCGAGGTCCACGCGGTAGCCGCTCGTCAGCTCGCGCAGCGCCTTGGCCACGCGGTTGGGGGTCTTGGCCAGCCCCTCGCGCCTGGGATCCTCGCCGAGGTCGGCGAGGATCTCTTTATAGTGGCTTTCGATGCGAGCGATGTCCGGCTCGGCGCCGAGGCGCGGCGCCTTGGACTTGATCCGGCTCATGGTCGCTTCCCCGGTCTATCGACGCGACCATTTCCTGCGCTATGCTCGGTCACAGCGCCCCCAGCCACTCGAGCAAGGTGCGCACCGGCGAGCCGGTCGCGCCCTTCGGGGCGTAGGTCGCCGACTCGCCGCCCGTGAAGGCCGTGCCGGCGATGTCGAGGTGGGCCCACGGCTTGCCGTCCACGAACTCCTGGAGGAACAGGCCGCCGATGATGGAGCCGGCCTCGCCGCGCGCCTTGGAGATGTTGAGGAGCTCGGCGATGTTGCCCTTGATGTTCTCCTTGTAGTCCTCGACGAGCGGCAGCTCGCAGAAGGCCTCGTCGGCGCGCTTGCCGGCGGCCTTCACCTGGCCGATCAGCTTGGGATCATTTCCCATGATGCCCGCGACCTTCGAGCCGAGCGCGATGACGACCGCGCCGGTGAGCGTCGCGAGGTCGACGATCGCCTGCGGTTCCTGCTTCGCCGCGAGGCACAGCGCGTCGGCGAGGACCAGCCGGCCCTCGGCGTCGGTGTTCCAGACCTCGATGGTCTTGCCGTTCATGGCCTTGAGCACGTCGCCGGGCTTGTAGGCGTCGGGCCCGGGCATGTTGTAGGTCGCGCCGATGATGCCGTGGACCTCGACCTTCGGCTTGAGCTCGGCGATGACCTTGAACACGGCGAGGACGGAGGCGGCGCCGGCCATGTCGCACTTCATGTCCTCCATCGACTGCGCCGGCTTCAGCGACAGCCCGCCCGAGTCGAACATCACGCCCTTGCCGACGATGGCGACGCGCTTCTTGGTCGCGGCCTTGGGCTTGTAGACCAGGTGGATCATGACGGGCGGCTGCGCGGAGCCGCGCGCGACGCCGAGGAAGGAGCCCATGCCCATGTCGGCGCAGGCGACCTTGTCGAGGATGGTGACGCTCACGCCGGCCCCCTCGAGGGTCGAGGCGAGGTCGGCGACGCTCTGCGGCGTCTTGTCGGAGGGGCCCCGGTTGACGAGGTCGCGCGCGAAGGAGACGGCGGACGCGTAGGTCGCCGCCTTGGCGCAGGCCTTCTCGAGCGCGACGCGCGAGCCGGAGTCCTGCACGACGATCGTCGCGGAGGTCAGCTTGTCGGCGTCGCCCTTCTTGTACTCCTCGAACTTGTAGGAGGCCAGCAGCAGGCCCTCGGCGATCGCCTGCGGCTGCTCGGAGCAGAGGACCGCGATCTTCTCGCGCTTGGAGCGGATCGCTCCGAGGAGCGATCCGGCCGCCCGGCGGAAAGTCTCGGAGTTCGAGCCCTTCTTCTTGCCCAGGCCGACGGCGAACACGCGGCGGTGCTTGCCCAGGACGTCGAGGTCGATCCGGCACACCTCCTTGACCCCGGCCTTGAAGCTCTCCTCGTGCAGCTTGGCGTTGAGCGCGACCTTCGCGGCGTTGGAAAGGACCTTGGCGCCGGCCAGACCGGCGTCCTCGTAGACGAAGACGGCCAGGTCGCGGTGGTCGGACTCGAGGGCTTTGAGCGGCAGGGGCGAGACGTTCATGGGCGGTTCTCCTCAGCGTGTATCAGGTAAGGGGCGGCGAAGGCGGCGACGACCGCTCCGGCGAGCGGGCCGACCCAGTAGACGTAATGCATGGACCAGAAACCGGCGGCCAGCGCGGGACCGAAGGCTCGCGCCGGGTTCATCGCGCCTCCGGTGAGCGGGCCGGCGACGAGCGAGCCGAACAAGGTGGCGGCCCCGACCGCGAGCGGGCCGACGCGGCGCGCGCGAGGCTGGTCGGAGGCGAAGACGGCCAGGGCGAGGAAGAAGGTGGCGACGGCCTCGACGAGGGTGGCGGCGCGGTAGCCGATGCCGACGGGAAGGCAGGAGCCGAGGTAGGCCGGCTCGGTCAGGAGCTCGGGCCGGCCGCCGGAGAGGACCGCGCGGAGGAACAGGCCCGCGCACATCGCGCCGAGCAGCTGGGCGCCGAGCGCGAAGACGCCGCGCAGGGCGTCCACCCGGCGCATGGCCAGCTCGGCGACGGCGATGGCGGGGTTGAAGCGGCCGACGGCCGACGGGAAGGCGTGCATGACCGTCACGGCGCCGCCGGCGTAGGCGAGCGCGACGCCCACGGGGCCGATCCTCCCCCCCGTCGCGTAGTCGAGGCAGAGCGCCCCGGCCCCCGCGAGCGTCAGCGCGAAGGTCCCGGCCAGCTCGGCGGCGAACGCCCTCAATCCACCCATCGCGGATGAGGATACTAAATCTCCCCATAAGTGGTGTCAGGCTCGCAAATTCGTCGAATTCCGGGCCGCAAGAATTCAAGGAATTTGCGAGCCTGACACCGGGTCCCACCGGGTCCCCGGTCAGAAGCGGTAGGAGAGGGACAGCTTGTGGGTGGAGCCGAGGCCGCCGGCGGGCGACCAGCCGTAGTCGAAGCCGAAGCGCTGGACGCCGAGGCCGCCGCCGAAGGAGACGCCCGTCAGGCCTCCTGAATCCGTGCTTTTGAGGCGGCCGTCGTAGCCGCCCCGGAGCGCGGCGGAGAGGCCCTGCTTCATCGGGACGCGCCACTCGAGGCCGAAGCTCGGGTAGAGCGAGCGGTCCCGCGGGGCGTTGAGGTCGAGGGTGACGACGAGGCCTTTGACGACGCGCAGGGCCTGGCCGACGGTGACGAGCATGGGCAAGGGGTCGCCGGCCTCCCGGAACTTGAGCTGTCCTCCGAGGTTCTGCGCGCTGAGGGACAGGGCGTAAGGGAACTCCCCCGGCAGCCAGGTGCGCCAGCGCGCGCCGAGGTCGACGGCGCCGGTCGAGGCCGTGCCCTGGATCTTCGAGGTCACGTACTTGAGGCCGACGCCGACGTCGAGGCCGCGCGAGACCGTGGCGCCCCAGGCGAGGAAGACCGCGAGGTCCTGCGGCGTGAAGCGGTCTCCGGTCGCCGTCGCGGTGTTGTCGATCTCGGAGAGGCTCCCGGAGTTCTGATAGAGGACGGCGACGCCGAGCGTGCCCAGCTGGTCGGGCCGCAGGTCGCGTTCCCGCCCGGTCTGGCGCCCGAACGGCGATTCCACGGGCTGGGCGTAGGCGATGAAGTCCTGAAAGGTGCCCTGGTACGAGGCGCCGTGGGTCATCGTCGCGTGGCGGTAGCGCAGGCCGGCGAGGCCGGCGGGGTTCCAGTAGATCGCCGTCGCGTCGTCGACGGCGGCGCGTACGGCGCCGCCCATGCCCGCGGCGCGGGCGTCCGCTCCGAGCTTGAGGAACGGCGCCCCGCTGGTACCCGCCTGGGTCGCGCCGAAGCCCGCCGCCGCGGCCGGGAGGGCCGCGGCGAGGAGCAGGACGGCGAGGATCGGTTGTCTCATCTCTCGATCGCGAACTTGACGACCGACTCTCCGCCGGCGCCGGTGATCCGGGCGAAGTACACCCCGCTGGCGCAGCGCTGGCCGCCGTCGGTGACGCCGTTCCAGACGACCGAGCCCGAGGAGGAGCCGTCGAAGGTGAACTCGCGGACGCGCTCGCCGGCGAGGCTCAGGATCCGGATGACTCCGGTCACGGGCAGGCGGTCGAAGGTGACGCCGGGGGCGTCGAAGCGGCCGTTCGTGCCCGGTTTCCAGGGGACCGGGTAGACGCGGACCTGCGCCAAGGCGGTCCCGATGGTCAGCGGAGCGAACATCGCGAACACGGAGAAGTGCGGCGTGAAGAAGGTGACGCGCCGCGTCGCGGGGTCGACGTAGGTCGGCAGCAGCTCCCAGCGGTTGACCGTGGTGTTCAGGGTGTAGACCTTGATCGCGGAGGCCGCGAGAGGCGGGTTCGAGCCGTCGATGATGTTGTCCCCGTTCGCGTCGGCGTAGGGCATCGAGACGCTCGCCGAAGAGCCGAGCGTCTGCGTGAACGGCGTCCCGCTCACGATCGGCACGATCTCGATGATGCTGTTCGGGACGAGGGTGAAGCCGGTGGGGATCACCGTGAGGCCCTCGTTGAGGACGGAGGCCGTGACCGTGATCGGATGGGCGAGCGGGTCCACGGAGACCGAGATCGTGGCGGGCGCGCCGAACGCGTTGGGCGCGAGGCCGATGAGGATCCCGTTGTTCGGGGACGGAGGCGTCACGGTGGAGACGTAGCTTCCCTCGAACTCGGCTAAGGCCTCCGCCGCGCTCAGGGCGCGGTTCTGGACGCGCACCGCGTCGATGCCGCCGAGGAAGCCCCGGTCGTAGGCGGTGGCGCCCGACTGGCGGTTGCCGATCGTGATGTCGTGGTTCGCCGCGGTGCGCGCCGGCACGGCCAGGACGGTCGAGGCGGGGCGGCCGTTGACGTAGAGCGTGGCGCTGCCGACCGAGGCGTCGTAGGAGCCGATCAGGTGGATCCAGCTCCCGACCGCGACGGTCTTCGTCGACGCGGCGATGAAGTTGAGCTTCGGGATGAAGCGGTACAGGCCGCTCGAGACGTCGAGGGCGAAGTTCTCCACCGTGGCGCTGCCGCGCACGACGATCCCGGCGCCGTTCGGCTGGGACAGGGTCGAGGGGTTCACCCAGGCCGAGACGGTCATGCTGCCGGTGAACGCGTACTGCGCCGCGTCGGGGACGCGCGCCAGGCTGCCCGCGAGGCCGGAGAAGGACGCCGCGGCGCCGAGCCCGGCCGGGCCGGAGACGAAGGTGGGCGTGGAGGTGCACAGCGCCGTCACGCAGGTCAGCTGCGCGGGGTTGGTGAAGCCCGAGGAGTCCGCCGCGGACGTGCCGGTGCTCTCGTCGAAATGCCATTGCCCGATCGAGCCGCCGGGCGGGACGTAGGCCGAGGGCGGGGACAGGACCGAGGTGATCGCGGGGTCGGGGATCGTGCGCGTGGCGGCGAAGACGGCGTAGGCGGTGCCGTAGACCTGGCTGCCGTTGACGGAGCGCACGCGCGCGTAGTAGGTGGTGCCCGGGAAGAGCCCGGTCGCCGTCGCGGTCGTCGCGTTGACGGTCAAGGTGGTGACGATGATGCCGTAGGTCGCGTCGGTGGTGACCGCGATCTCGTAGAACGTATAGGAAGGATTGATCCCGCCGTTCCAGGAGTAGGTGATGCTGCTCGCGAAGGCCTCGTTGACGGTCGGGGCCGTCGGGTTGTTGGCCAAGGTGAAGGCGGTGGCGGTGGCGCGCTGTCCCCCGCCGTTGGCCGAGACGGCCTCGACGCGGGTCGTGGACTGCGAGTTGGTCGTCAGGCCTCCCTGGGGGAAGGAGAGATCGCCGCCGGTGTAGAGGGTCGAGCCGGCGACGTCGAAGAGCTTGTAGTACTGGGCGCCCGGCACGGCGGTCCAGGTCCAGAGGATGGAGGTGTTCGACAGCGGAGCGCCGCCGAGGTTGGGCGCGCCGGGCAAGGTCGTGAAGGAGGTGCTGACGAACACCGAGCCGGTCCCCCCGAAGCCGTCGCTGGAGCGGCCGCTGACCGACTGCACCCGCACGTAATAGGTCGTGCCGATGGAGAGGATCGGGATCGTGATCGAGCTGCCGGTGAGGTCGCTGGCGACCGTCGCGGGCGTGGAGACGCCGGTCGCGAACGTCGGATCCTGCGAGATGGCGACCAGATAGCGCGTGTAGGACGGGTTCCCGTTCTGGTTCCAGCTGATGAGCGCGCTGCCGGTGGAGACGTTGCTCGGCACGACGCTGGCCGCCAGCGGCGGGTTCGCCAAGGTGTAGATGGACGTCGCGACGCTGAGGCCCGAGCCCCAGACGTCGGTGACGCGGAGCTTTCGTCCGACCAGCTGGTTCGACCCGCCGGCGACGTTCTCTCCGACGGTGAAGGTCGGATGCGCCATGCTGCCGGGCGGGATCAGGTTCGCGCCCGAGACGGCGTCGACGAGCTGATAGGTGACGGAGGTCGAGCCCGGGGGCAGGCAGACGCGCGGCGGTAGGCTCCAGTTCCAGGTGATGTCGTTCGGCGAGGTGGCGACCGCGGCCAGGGACGGAGCGATCGGCGGCAGATTGTCGATCGTGACGCCGTAGGAGGTGCCGAAGGCGGCCTCGCCGTCGATGGATTGCCCCACGAACTGCCAGCGGCCGTTCGCCGTCCAGGGCTCCGCGGGCGACGCTCCGGCCGTCGAGTAGGTGACGACGGCGGTGGTGCCGTTGACCGGGGAGCCCGCGTAGGTGCCCGCGGCGGTGCTGAAGGTGACGCCGGCGTCCGACGAGTACTTGTGGAACTGGGTCGTCCACTCCAGCATGATGTCGTCGTCCGTCAAAGTCGTGTTCACGAGGCGGACGTCGTCGATGGAGCCGTTGAAGTATTCCGAGCCGCCGCCGTAGCGGCCGATCTCGAGGGTGGCGTTGTTGGGATGCGTGGAGAAGGAGTTGGTGCTCGCCGCGACCGCCGTGCCGACGAGGACCCCGTCGATGTAGAACCGGCGGTCGATGCCGTTGCGGCGGACCAGATGGACGAGGTGCCAGCCGGCGAGGGTGCCGGCGGCGGTGAGGCCGCTGCCGCGCTCCAGGTCGGCGCCGGGGACGGCGTCGCGCGAATCGAAGTGGCGCAGGCCGCCGGTCGCGCCGACGCCGATGCCCCAGTACCCGGTCGCGCCCTGCTGCGAGACGATGCGGCCGTTGAAGGCGGAGGGCTTGACCCACGCCGCGAGGGTGTAGCTCGCCGGCAGGTCCCAGTTGGCGGAATTGGTCGTCGATCCGTAGAGGGTGGAGCCGTTGAGCTGGAGCGCCTGGGCGGACAGGCCGCTGGCGGCCAGGCCCGGCAGCGGGCCGGCCGGCGTGATGGCGACGCTGCCGCTGGCGGCGGGAAGCGTCGTCGTGCTCGCCAGGCAGGCGGCGCCGCCGATGGGCACCGGCACCTGGTTGCTGCCCAACCCGTACAGCGTCATGGTGTTGGCGCAGGCGGCGCCGGCCGTGTCGCGGTAGGTGCACTGCCCCGTCTGGAGCGCGGCCGAGCCGTTCCCGTCGATGTAGTGGTAGGTCCAGGTCTTGCACGAGTCCGCGCCGCCGTTGCAGCCGCCGGTGTAGCAGCTGGAGACCGTGACCGTGAAGTTGCCGTCGAAGCGCCACAGGCCGAGCGTGCTCGTGGGCAGGACGCTGAGGCGGCGCTGGCCGACCTTCAGGCCGGGGTCGAGGCTCTGGGCCTCGACGAGGACCGTCGGGGCCGGGTGGCTGGTCACCGTGCCCGCCGCGAAGCTGCCGTCGCACTGCAGGACCTTAGGAGTCAAAGTCGGCTGGACGGCGAAGGACGCCGCCGGGGCGACGAGGGCCGCCGCCGCGAGCGCGGCTGCGATGAGATGACCACGAGCGTTTCGCGAGGTGGGCGCCATCCTATTAGTAGAGGCTAGCTTCCGGCTGTTACGCAATCATTTCAGGCGTGAGATCAGGGCCAGGGCCTCGTCGCGGCTTTTGACTTCCCCCTCGGCCTGCGCCTCGCTGACGCGCTCGAGGAGCTCCCCGATCCGGGGTCCGGGCGGGATCTTCAGGGCCTTCATGATGTCGCGGCCGTCGAGCAGGCGTTCGGGGACCGGGGCGCGCGACAGGTCCCGCCACCGTCGCAGCAAAGTCGAGACGAGCTGGAGATGGTGGACGGTCTTGCGCGCGTCCTCCGGCTTGAACGTCGAGAGGTCGGCGCGCTTGACGTCGGCGGAGGTCGTCTTGAGGAGGCGCTTGAGGCGCGCCTCGGGAAGGTAGCTGGCGTGGTCGCCCCAGCAGACGATCAGCAGGCCCGGGGCGTCGGGGCCGAGGTCGCGGAAGAAGCGGTACGCCGCGCGCTCAGTCAGCGGTCCGCCGGCCGCCAGATGGCCTGGGCGCAGGTGCTGGCGCACGATGGCCGACGCGGTGCCGATCTGGTCCCGCGAGAGGCGCAGGCGGCGCAGGATCTTCTCCGTGAGGACCGCGCCCTTCGTGTCGTGCTCGAAGAAGCGCAGGCGCCCGTCGATCCTCTTCGCGGTCTCGGGCTTGGCGACGTCGTGCAGAAGCGCCGCGAGGAGCAGCAGGGCGCGGAACGGCGGGCCGCCGCGCAGCGCGATGTGCGCCTCCAGGTCGGCGGCGAGCGGCCGGTAGACCGTGCGCAGGTTCGCGAGCAGGAAATCCACGCGGGCGCAGACCTCGAGCGTGTGCTTCAGCACCCCGCCGGGGCCGTAGTAATCCTCGGCGCAGCGGCGCGCCGGCTCGAGCTCGGGGAAGACGGCCGTGAGCAGGGCGTGCTCGTCCATCAGGGCGAGCCAGGACGAGGCGCCGGGGACCGCGAGGAGCATGAGCAGCTCCGCGGCGACGCGCTCGGCGGCGGGGACCTGGATCAGGCGGCAGCGGCGCTGGATCGCCTTCAGCGTCTTCCCCTCGATCGTCAGGCCGAGCTGGGCGGCGAGGCGGAAGGCGCGCAGGAGGCGCAGCGGGTCGTCGCTGAGGTTCTCCTCGATGTCCGCGCGGACGAGCCCGGCGGCGAGGTCCTTGAGCCCGCCTCGCGGGTCGATGAACGCCGACTCGGGGAGCGAGGGCGGCAGCTCCTTCGTCAGCTCGAGCGCGGCCGCGTTCACCGTGAAGTCCCGCCGGGCGAGGTCCTCGAGGATGGTCTTGCCCTGGAGGCCGGCGACGTCGATCTGCTTGAGCGTCTTGCCCCGCGCGGGCATCAGGACGAGGCGGTACACGGCGTTCGTCTCGTCGAGGGTGACGAGCGTGCCCTTGAACGCGCGCGCGAGCTGGGCCGCGAGGGAGCGCGCGTCGGCGCAGGCCAGGTCGAGGTCGCCGAAAGGCCGGCCGAGGGCCGCGTCGCGGATCGAGCCGCCGACGAGCCACACCGGCTGCCGGGCGACGGCGAAGACCCTCGCCAGCGTCGCGCGCGCCTCGGCGCCCAGACGGACGCGCCGGGCGGACATCAGGACCTGGCGGCGGGCGGGGCCGCGCGTTTCTTCAGCTCGCGGTCGCGCAGCTCGCGCTTGAGGACCTTCTGGAGCGCGTTCTTGGGAAGGGCGTCGACGATCTCGACGTCGCGCGGGCGCTTGTAGGCGTCGAGGCGGTCCTTGAAGTACTGGAGCAGGGCCGACTTCTCGAGCACGCAGCCCTTCTTGAGGACGACGAAGGCCTTGATGACCTCGTCTCCGACCTCGTCGGGCACGCCGATGATCGCGCTCTCCTCGACGCCGGGGTTCTCGGCGATGACGGCCTCGACCTGCGCGGGGAACACCTTGAGGCCCTTCACGATGATCATGTCCTTCTTGCGGTCGCGGATCGCGAGGTAGCCGTCCTCGTCCAGGACGCCGATGTCGCCGGTCTTGAGCCAGCCGTCGGCGGTGAACGAGGCGCGGGTGTCCTCGGGCCGGTTCCAGTAGCCCTTCATCACGCAGTCGCCCGAGACGCAGATCTCGCCCTCGGCGCCCGTCGGCAGCGGATTCTCCGCGTCGTCGACGATCTTCACCCTCACGCCGTCGATGGCCGGGCCCACCATGCCGAGGCGGATCGCGCCGGGTGCGCTGATGGTGGCCACGGGGCTCGTCTCGGTGAGGCCCCAACCCTGGTCGATCGCGACGCCGATGGCGTCCTGGAACGAGTCGGCGACGACGTTCGAGAGCGGCGCGGCGCCGGAGACCGCGATCTTGACGCGGCGGAAAGCCCAGTATCGCAGGAACGCGCGCGTCTTCCAGTCCTTGGCCTCGCGGACGAGCGCGGCGTACACCTGGGGCACGGCGGCGAACAGGCTCACGCCGCGGCGGCCCATCGCCTTGAGCCAGGGCTTGGCCGGCGCGATCGCGGAGAAGACGACGCACGTCAGCGTCAGACGCAGCGAGGTCAGCACGATCCCGGTCCAGGCGAAGCTGTGGAACATCGGCAGGATGCACAGGGTGACGTCGGAGCGGTCGAGCACCATCCGGCGCAGCGAGGACTCGGCGTTCGTCACGAGGTTGCGGTGCGTGAGCATGACGCCCTTGGGGAAGCCAGTCGTGCCCGAGGTGTAGAGGATCGCGGCGACGTCGCTCTCGACGGCCGCGTCCGCGTGGTCGTCGGCGAAGACGGGCGACCGCAGCTCGTGCAAGGGCCTGATCAAGGCGGTCGGAGGCGCGGAGAGATCGGTGACCCAGAGATTTTTCAGCGCCGCGCATTTGGCCGCGGCCGCCGTCAGCCCGGGAAGGAAATCGCTCTGGGTGAAGACGCCCTTCGCGCCGCAGTCGCCGAGCATGTAGGCGAGCTCGTCGGCCTTCTGCACCATGAAGTTGATCGGCACGGCGATCGCGCCGAGGCGGTTGACGGCGAAGTAGGCGACGACGAACTCGGGGGCGTTGCGGTGGACGATCGCGACGCGGTCGCCCTTGACCACGCCGGCGCGGCGCAGGCCCGCGGCGACCTCGAGGACCTCCCGGCGCAGGTCGAGGAAGGAGACCTCCCGCTCTCCGAACACGAGGGCGGTCTTCCCCCCGCCCTCCTGGGCCGAGCGGTCGAGCAGCGCGTTGAGGGTCGACATGTTAGAGCTTAACGGCTGAACCACAGAGACACAAAGACACCAAGAAGAACGTAAGAAGAGTAAACGGCTCAGCCGTTAACCCGTTCTCCGTTGTTCTTGGTGTCTTTGTGTCTCTGTGGTTCAATCCGTTCTCCGTTATTTTTGTCGAGGGTCGAGGATGTCCCGGACGGCGTCGCCCAGGAGGTTCCAGCCGAGCACGAACAGGAAGATCGAGAGGCCGGGGATGAAGACGGTGTGCCAGTACTCGAAAGGGTTCCCGGACGACCCCAGGATCCAGTTCCGGGACAGGGAGATCAGCTGGCCCCAGTCCGCGTAGCCGACCGGCGCGCCCAGGCCGAGGAACGACAGGGCGGCCGCCGTGATCACGATGCGCCCCATGGACAGGGAGGCGACGACGAGGACGGGATAGATCGAGTTCGGGATGATGTGGCGGAAGAGGATGCGCGCGTCGGAGGCGCCGATCGCGCGCGCCGCGGCGACGAAGTCCCGCTCCTTGACGGACAGGACGTCGCCCCGCATGAGGCGCGCGTAGGACGGCCAGGAGACGGCGGTGACGGCGACCATCACGTTCTCGAGGCTCGGCCCGCGGACCGCGACGATGACGACCGCGAGCACGATGTCGGGGAAGGCGAGGATCACGTCGGTGAAGCGCATCAGGATCTCGTCGACCCAGCCGCCGTAGAACCCGGCCGCGCCGCCGAGCAGGATGCCGACGAACACCGAGAAGCCGACGACCTTGAGCGCGACGGAGAACGCGGTGCGCGAGCCCCAGACCATGCCGTAGTATAGGTCGTACTGCTGCTCCGTCGTCCCGAACCAGTGCTCCTTCGACGGACGCACCGGGTCGGGGCTGTAGCCGGACTGAGGGATGATGTAGGAATCCCGCGAGCCGGCCTCCGGCGGGGCCAGGACGGGCGCCAGGACCGCGACGGCCAGGAAGAAACCGATCAGGCCGAAGCCGAGCAGGGACATCGGCCGGTATCTGAGGACCTTCCAGGCGGACTTGAGCTTCGTCATCTCAGCTCCCCACCCGGATGCGCGGGTCGACGACCGCGTACAGCAGGTCGGAGACGAGGTTCGCGATCACGAACAGGAACGCGGCGAGCAAAGTCGAGCCCAGCACCCCGGGGATGTCGAGCTGCTGCGCGGCCTGCACGCCCCAGCGTCCGATGCCCGGGAAGTCGAAGACGGTCTCGGTGATGACGACGCCGCCGAGCAGGCCGATGAACATCAGGCTCGACAGGGTCACGACCGGGATGAGCGCGTTGGCCAGCGCGTGCTTGCGGATGATGACGCTCTCCGGCAGGCCCTTGGCGCGGGCCGTGCGCACGTAGTCCTTGCTCAGCTCCTCGAGCATCGTCGAGCGCGTGATGCGCAGCAGCAGGGCCACCGAGATGTACAGCAGGGTCGTCGCGGGCAGCACCATGTGCTTGGCCACGGTGAGGAAGCCCTGCCACTCGCCGTTGAGCAGGCAGTCCAAGGTGAGCAGGCCGGTCCAATGCCGGAAGGTCTCCGAGTGCACGAGCATGTCGGTCGTGAGGTCGTAGCGCCCCGGCGGGAACCAGTGCAGCTTCCCGTAGAAGACCATCAGCAGGAAGAGGCCGAGCACGAAGCTCGGCAGGGAGTAGCCCGTGATCGCGACGAAGCGCGAGGCGTGGTCGATGAACTTGTCCTTGTGCACCGCCGAGAGCACGCCGAAGTAGACCCCGACGATCATGATCGGGAAGAAGGTGATCAAGGTCAGCTCGAAGGTGGCCGGGAAGAACGCCTTGACGGCGGACGCCACCGGCATCTTCGCGGTCTCCGAGTATCCGAGCTCGCCCTGGGCGACCTGCTTGAGCCACAGGCCGTACTGCACGTAGACCGGCTTGCGCAGGCCGTGCTTCTCGATGACCGCCTCGAGCTGGGAGAGCTGGCGGGGGTCCTTGATGTACAGCGACGCGCGCATCTCCGGGGACAGGAATTGGAGGCAGGCGAACAGCAGCGCGGTGACGCCGAACATCACGAAGGGCAGGAAGGCGAGCCGCTTCAGGCAGAACTTGAGCACAGTGGTCTATTCCTTGGAGATCGGGTAAAAGTAGCTTCCGTAGGGCGAGTCGGGGAAGATGGGGTTGTGATACCACCCCTTCACCCACTCGCGCTGGGTGCGGTAGCGGACGGCGTCGATGATGTAGAGCTGCGGCGCCTCCTCGAACGCCAGGTCCTGGAGCTTCGCGTAGAGGTCCTTGCGCCGGGAGGCGCTCGTCTCGGCGTTGGCCTCCTCCACCAGGCGGTCGAACTCCGGGTTCTTGAACTTCTGCGTCGCCGGATAGTCGCCCTTCGAGTGCAGCATCGGGAACGCGAAGTTGTGCGGGTCGGGGTAGTCGGCGTTCCAGCCCATCACGAAGATCGGGAGCTTCGACTGCTTGTAGTTGTCGAGGAAGGTCGGCCACTCGACGGCGCGCACGTCGATCTTGAACTTGGGGTTGAGCCCCTCGACGTTGCGCTTCAGGATCTGGCATACCGTCTGCCGCGGGAGGTTGGCGGTGTTGAAGGCGATGGTGAACTTGAAGCCCTGCTCCCAGACCTTCCCGCCCCACGCCTTGCGGAAATGCTCCTCGGCCTTCTTCATGTCGAGCGAGTACTTCCGTCCCTTCGGGTTGTGGCCGGGGAGCGACTTCGGGATGGGGCCCGTCGCCTGGGTGCCCTTGCCGCGCATCACGTCGCTGATGAAGCCCTTGTAGTCGAACGCGTAGGCGAACGCCTTGCGCACGTCCTTGTCGGAGAAGAAGTCGGCGGGAATGCCCTTGCCGTCGAGCTTGCCGCTGCCGAGGAAGGAGTTGCCTTGGGCGTTGATCTGGTAGGTGAAGAACACGACCGGGCTCATCTCGACCGTCGGAAGGTCGTCGATGACCTTCACGCCCGGGATGCCCTGCAGCTGGGTCAGCAGCGGGCGGTCCGCGTAGATCGCGTCGGCGTCGCCGGCCTGGAGCATCAGCTTGCGCGTGCCGAACTCGGCGACGCCCTTGATGACCACGTTCTTGAGCTTCGCCGGCGCGCGCCAGTACAGCTCGTTGCGGGCCAGGATGAACTCCTTCGTCTTGCGGTCCCAGCGCTCGAGCTTGAACGGCCCCGTGCCCATCGCGCGCTCGAAGAAGGGCGAGGACTCCTTGCTCGGGTTGTTGTGCTTCTGCCAGGTCGCCTCGGTCCCGTCCCAGTCCCCGTTCTGGACGGCCCAGGCCTTGGGGAGCACGGGGGCCCACGAGGCGAGTATGGTCAGCAGCGGCGCGTACGGCCGCGGCAGGCGCAGGATGAGCTTGTCGCCCTGCAGGCTCACGGCCCTCTGGAGGTCCTTCCAGACGTCCGGCAGGATCTTGCCGTCCTCTCCGCGGGTCGACGCGTACCCGAGAAGGGGCTCCATCAGCAGGGCAGAGGGGCCCGCGGCGCGGTCGAACAGGATGAAGCGCTGGATGGACCACTTCACGTCCTCGGGGGTCATCGGCGTGCCGTCGTGGAACCGGACGCCCTTGCGGATCGGGATGGCGTAGGTGCGCCCGTCGGGCGAGATCCCCCCGTTCTCCTGGCTCGGGACCTCCGCGGCGATCAGCGGGATCAGCTTCGAGGTCGAGGTCTTCTCGAACTGGAACAGCGGCTCGTACAGGTTCATGCCGAGCATGTGGCTCGCGGTGTCGTACGAGTACGCCGGGTCGAGGCTGTCGGCGTCCGAGATCGTCAGGTAGGTGTAGACGCCGGGGTTCTTGACCTCGCCGGCGGCCGAGGCCGGGACGGTCGCCAGGAGGAGCGCCACGACGAGGAATAGCCGCATCACGGGCCGTATTCTAGCAATCATTGCGCGGACTTATGGAGGTCGTAGTAGTACGCTCCATAGGGCATGTCCGGGAAGGTCGGGCGGTAGACGAAGCCCTTCACCCAGGTCCGCTGGGCCCGGTAGCGCACGCCCTCGGCGAGCATCACGTGCGGGACGTCCTCGTCGACCAAGGACTGCATCCTCTTGTACAGGGCGGCGCGCTTGGTCTCGTCGGCCGTCGCGGCCGCCTCCTCGATGACGGCGTCCACCGCCGGGTTCTTGTAGCCCTGCTTGCCGGCGTAGTAGCCCGCGGAGTGGACGATCGGGAAGGCGAAGTTGTGGGCGTCGGGGTAGTCCGCCTGCCAGGCCGCGAGGAACAGCGGGATCTTGTTGGCCTGGGTCTGCTCGAGGTAGGTCGACCACTGGATCATGCGCAGGTCGACCTTGAACCTCGGGTTCAGCGCCTCGACGTTCTTCTTGACCATCTGGGCGATGGTCTGGGCCGGCGCGGAGCCGGCGTTGAAGACGAAGGAGACCTTGAACCCCTTCTCCCATACACGTCCTCCCCAGGCCTTGCGGAAGTGCTCCTCCGCCTTCTTCGGGTCGAGCGCGAACTGCGGCTTGGGGCTCGTCCCGCCGGGAAGGGTCGAGGGGATGACCCCCGAGGTGCGCCGTCCCTTGCCGCGCAGGATGTCCTTGATGTACCCGTCGTAGTCGACGCTGTACGCGAACGCCTTGCGCGCGTCCTTGTCGGAGAAGAAGTCCGGCGGCACGCCGTTGCCGTCGAGCCGGCCGGAGCCGATGTTCTGGTTGGCCGTCGGGTTCATCTTGAACGTGAACATCAGGATCGACGAGCGCTCGAGGTTCTGCAGGCCGTCGATGACCTCGGCCCCCGGCACGCTCTGCAGCTGGGGGAAGTACATCTGCGGCCCGTACACCGCGTCGGCGTCGCCGGCCTGGAGCATCAGCTTGCGCGTGTTGAAGTCGTCGACGACCTTGATGACGACCTGGCGCAGCTTCGCGGGCGCGCGCCAGTAGCCGTCGTGCCGCGTCAGCACGGTCTGCTTGTTCGTCTTGTCGAAGCGCTCGAGCTTGAACGCGCCGGTCCCGTCGGCCTTGTCGTTGGGGATCATCGTCTCGCGCCGGGGGTTGTTGAACCGCTCGACCGTCGCCGCCTCGCCGTCCCATTGGCCGTTCTTCATGCAGAAGTCCTTCGAGACGATCGCGCCGAAGTTGGCGAGTATGCTGAGGAACGGCGCGAAGGGCCGCTCGAGCCTGATCACGAGGACGCCCTTGTCGACCGTCACGGCCTTGAACGCCCGCTCGACGACCTTCGGGTCGAGCTTCCCGCCCTTGCGGGTGCCGTTCACGCCGAGGATCGGCTCGAGCAGCAAAGAGGCGGGCCCGCCGTCGCGGTCGGTCAGCAGGAAGCGCAGGATCGAGTAGCGCGCGTCCTCGGGCGTGAGGACCGTCCCGCCGTGGAACTTCACGCCCTTGCGGATCGGGAAGCGGTAGGTCCGGCCGTCGGCGGAGACGAGGCCGTTGGCCTTGCTCGGCACCTTCTCCGAGATCATCGGCATCAGGTCCTTGGCGGCCAGGCCGAAGCCCTTGTAGGCGAGCAGGTACTCGTAGACGTTCGAGAGGATGTTGTGGCTCGCCGTGTCGTAGGACCACGCCGGATCGAGGCTGTCGGGGTCTCCGATCGTCGCGTACACGAAGACGTCGGGGTTCTTGACCTCGGCGGACGCGGGGACGGCGAGGAGCGCGGCGAGCAGGATCGATCTCATGGGATTTTGGTGACCTCGTACAGCGTGCCGTAGGGTTGGATGGGGTGATACAGCCAGCCGAGCACCTTCGCCCGGCGGACGACGATGCTGTAGCTGTCCGCGGTGAAGATCGCGGGCGCGTCGTAGATCGCCAGGGCCTGAAGCTCCGCGTACAGCGCCTTGCGCTTGGCCGGGTCGATCTCGGCCGCCGCGGCCTCGATCATCGCGTCGGCGCGCGGGTTGGAGTAGCCGAGCATCGAGGCGAAGTAGCCGCGGGAGTGCAGGTACGGCTCGACGGCGTTGTGCGGGTCCGGGTAGTCGAGGATCCAGCGGTACACGAACGCGGGCAGGCGCCGGGCGCGGAACTCGTCGAGCAGCTTGGACTCGGGCAGAGCGCGGCACTCCACGCGGAACTTGGGGCTGACCTTCTCGACGCCCTCCTTGAGCAGGCGGCAGGCGATGCGGCGCTCGGAGTTGCCCTCGGTGTAGGCCAGCGACAGGGCGAAGCCCTTGTCCCAGACCTCCCCGTTCCTCGCGCGCTTGAACGCGCCCTCGGCCTGATAAGGAGAGAACGGCCAGGGCTTCTGCTTCGGGTTGTAGCCGAACAGCACCGCCGGCACGGGCCCGTGCGCCTGGATGGCCTTGCTCCGGTAGCCCTCCTTTATGAAGGCGTCGTAGTCGAAGGCGAACGCGAAGGCCTTGCGCACCTCCGCGTCGGCGAAGAAATCCGGCGGCACGCCGTCTCCGAGCCGGCCGCTCCCGAGCCAGGGGTTCTCCTTCGTCTCGACGGCGAGGTTGAACAGCACCGTGTTCTGGGCCTCGAGCGAGGGCAGGCCGTCGGCCACCACCACGCCGGGCAGGCCCTCGAACTGGTCCAGGTAGCGCCGCTCGACGAACGCGACGTCGATCTCCCCCGCCGCGAGCCGCCGTCGCCGTTCGCGCGATTCCGCGACCGTCGTCAGGTTGACCCGCGCGAGGCCCGCGGGCTTGCGCCAGTAGGCGTCGTTGCGCGCGAGCGCGATCTTCCCGCCCTCCCGGTCCCAGGACTCGAGCCGGAAGGGGCCGGTGCCGTTGACGCGGGAATAGAGCGCGGAGGCTTCCTTGGCCGGATTGCGGTGCTTGACCCAGGTCTCCTTGCGCCCGTCCCAGCCGCCGTTGGCGGTCACGTGGCTTTTCGACACGACGTGGGCGAAGTTGGCCAGTATGCCCAGCAGCGGGGCGAAGGGCTTCTTCAGGCGGAGCACGACGGAGCCGCCCTCGGTCGCGATGGCCTTGTCGGCCAGGTCGAAGATCACGTCGGGCGGCAGCTCGCCGGTATGACGCACGCCCAACAGCCCCGTCAGCAGGAGGTTCGACGGCCCCCCCTCGCGGTCGAGCAGCAGGAAGCGCATCAGCGAGTACTTCACGTCCACGGCCGACAAGGCCGAGCCGTCGTGGAACTTCGCGCCCAGGCGCAGCGGGAAGGCGTAGGTCAGGCCGTCCTTGGAGAGGAAGCCGTTGGCCAGGGACGGCACGACGGTCGCGACGCGCGGCTCGAAGGAGTCGAGGGAGTCCCCCGCGAAGTCGATCAAGGTCTCGTAGACCTGGTCGACGACGAACAGCGAGACCGCGTCGTAGGCCCAGTGCGGGTCGAGCGTGTCCACGTCGGCGCCGAGGGCGTAGTCGAGGACGGCGGGGTCGTTGGAGGCGCGGGCGCCTAACGGGCAGGTCAGGAGCAGCGCGAGCGCTATTCTCAGCACCGGCGTATTCTAGACTATTTCAATCCTGGTTGAGCGGGGAGCGCATCATGGCGCACATCTATCTAGCACTAAACTGGAATTATAACTGCGCATAATTTAAATAACAATATTTAATTTAACAATTTATTTAAATTAAATCAGGCATTGACAACTAGCACTAATCAGGCTACACTGGACCCATGTTCCCGGTCCTCCCGTCCAAATCAACGCCGACGCTCGAGCAACTGGCGCTGGACGTCGCCTCCTCCGCCGCCGCGCTCGGACGCGGCTTCCACCCCCTCATCCTCGAAGAGATCGCGCGTTTCATGGCGAAGATCAACAGCTACTACACGAACGCCATGGAGGGCAACCCGTCCAGGCTCAAAGACATCGAGGCGGCGCTCAACAAAAAACTATCGAAGGACCCCCTGGCCCGCAATTATCAGCTGGAGCACTTGGCCCACCTCCGCGTTCAAGAGGCGATGTTCGAGCGTCTGCGCCTCGAGCCCGGGCTTCGGGTCTGTTCCGAGGCGTTCCTGTGCTGGCTTCATGAGCGGTTCTATCTCGAGCTTCCCGAGGCGATGCGGTTCGCCAAGACCGAGGGCGGAGACCTCGTCCCGGTCGTGCCGGGCGAACTGCGCGACCGGGGCATCAGCGTGGGCCGGCACGACGCCCCCGAGAGGCGGGCGGAGATCCGGGGCTTTCTGGCCAAGTTCGAGGAGTTCCTCAGCCCCGAGGCGCTTGCCGGGACGCGCAGGCTCCTCGGCATGGCCGCCTCTCATCACCGCTTCCTGTGGATACATCCTTTCTCGGACGGGAATGGAAGGGTCGTGCGGCTCTTCACGAGCGCCTACGCCGCGCGCATCGGCGTGGGCGAAGGGCGGCTTTGGAGCGTCACGCGGGCCTTCGCGCGGAACCGGGCCGACTACGACGGGCATCTCGCGAACGCGGACCTTCCCCCCCGGAACTCGCTGGACGGACGCGGGCCTCTCTCTGAAGAGGCCTTGGCCGATTTCTGTGATTTCTTCCTGCGGGCCTGCCTGGAGCAGATCCGATACATGGATTCGGCGCTCACGCTGACGGAGCTCGAGCGGCGCTACCGACGCTACGTCGACGGCCTCTTGGGCGAAAAACTCGTCTCCAGATCCGGCGCCAAGGTCCTGGCGCGGCTGTTGACGCAGGGCGAGGTGCCTCGCGGCGAGGTGGCCGCGATCTGCGCGGTGAAGACGCGGCGGGCGTCCATCATCATCAAAGAACTGCTCGACGCGCGGGCCGTCCGCAGCGAGACGGCCTACGGGGCGCTGCGGCTCAATATCACCGTGGATATGGCCGCGGCGCTGTTTCCCGACCTCGCGCAATAGTCGGCGTCCGGTCTAAGCCCTCTTCTTCTTGTCCGAGAGCCACTTCTCCCCGCCCACCAGCAGGAGCAGGACCGTCAGCACGCCGAAGGCCAGGACCGAGGTCAGGTCGCTGCCGGCGACGCCGGCGAAGCGCTCGCTCATGTCCAGGTGCGCGGAGACCTTCGGGCTCATCGTCAGGATGGCCACGATGATGCCGGCGATGGCGCCGCCCGCGATGTAGCCGGAGGAGAACAGGACGCCCGGGCTCATGTCCGACTCGGCCTCGGTCTTCTTGGTCCACTTGTCCGCGATCCAGCGCATCAGGCCGCCGACGAAGATCGGCGTCGAGGACGACAGCGGCAGGTACACGCCGACCGCGAACGGCAGGGACGGCACCTGGCACAGCTCGAGGACCAAGGCGATGCCCACGCCGAGCAGGACCAGCCCCCACGGGAGCTTGCTGGTCAGGATGCCGTCGATGATCAAGGACATCAGGCGCGCCTTGGGCGCGTTGTACTTGAGGACCTTGGTGCCGTCGAGGCGCGTGGTCTCCACGCCGTTGATGCCGGGGTCCACGAGGTACTTGATCTTGCCCGCCTCGTCGACGAGGTATTTGCCTTGCGGCAGATCCGCCACTTCTCCCTCGCCCACGTGCCAGACCTTGTAGGTCGCGGCGTCGATGGCGGAGTCGGAGCCCTGCAGGCCCTCGGTGACCGTCAGGTCGGCGACGGGGGCCGTGATGGCTGGGAAGTCCCGCTTGGCGTAGGTCGTGCTCGCGTTGTTGAGGAGCAGGAGCGTCAGGCCGATGACGAGCGCCGAGCTCAGCGCGCCGACGAGCAGGCCGAGCTGCTGGTAGCGCGGCGTGGCGCCGACGAGGTAGCCGGTCTTGAGGTCCTGCGAGGTGGTGCCGCCGTTGGAGGCCGCGATGCAGACGATGGCCGCGATGGAGAGCGCGGTCAGGCGCGCGCCCTTGCCCACCCAGCCGCCGTTCGGGTCGAAATGATTCAGAAGGACGAAGATCAGGCAGGTCAGCAGCAAGGTCGCCACCGTCATGCCCGAGATCGGGTTGGAGGACGAGCCGATCTCGCCGGTCAGGCGCGAGGACACGGTCACGAACAGGAAGCCGAACAGCACGATCAGCATGGCGCCGATGATGCCCTTCACGCCGAAGCCGAGGCCGAGTCCCGGGGCCGCCGCGATCGCGAGCACGAGGAACAGGCTGCCGACGACGACGACGGAGTTGGGCATGTCCTCGTCGGTGCGCAGCTTCGGGCCGGCGGCCTTCGCCGTGCCGCCCGCGAGGATGTCGGCGATGCCGGACTTGAGCGAGGAGTAGATCGTGGGCAGGGCCTGGAACAAGGAGATGATGCCGCCGGTCGCGACCGCGCCCGCGCCGATGTAGAGGATGTAGGACTTCCAGATCTCGGCCGGGGACATGTCGTGGATGAGCTTCGTGGCCGGGAACAGCGGGGCCGTGAGGCCGTCGCCGAACAGCTTGATGGCCGGGATGAGCACCCAGGAGGCCAGCACGCCGCCGGCGACCATGACGCAGGAGATCTTGGTGCCGATGATGTAGCCGACGCCGACGAGCTCGGGGGCCACCTCGCCGCTGATCGCGGCGCCCTTGAAGAAGTTGAGCATGCGCTCGGGCGTGTCGTTCCAGAGCTTGAGGCCACTCATGAGGACCTTGTACACGGACGCGATGCCGAAGCCGGTGAACACGGTCTTGGCGCTGGAGCCGCCCTTCTCGCCGACGATGAGGACGTCCGCGCAGGCCGTGCCCTCGGGGTAGGGCAGGACGCCGTGCTGCTTGACGATGAAGGCGCGTCGCAGCGGGATCATCATCAGCACGCCGAGCAGGCCGCCGAGCGAGGACACGATGAGCACGCGCGCCGCGTCCATCTCGTAGCCCAGGATCATCAGCGCGGGCATCGTGACGCCGACGCCGAAGGCGATGGACTCGCCGGCGGAGCCGACGGTCTGCACCATGTTGTTCTCGAGGATGGTCGTCTGGCGGGCGCCGGTGAGCTTGGAGAAGAGGCGGAAGAGCGTGATGGAGAGGACCGCGATCGGGATGGACGCGGACACCGTCATGCCGACCTTGAGCACGAGATAAAGAGAGGAGGCGCCGAAGACGATGCCGAGAAGCGCGCCGACGATGACCGCCGACCACGTGTACTCCGCCATCTCGGTCTTGTCGGAAACGTAGGGCTTGTGCGCTTCTTTAGCGTGCGTGGTCATGAGGGGTCATCTCCATTAGAGGGCGACGAGCGCGGCTTCGCTGCGCTTGTCCTTGAACGGGAGGACCTCGCAGGCGGTTTCGTGTCCGGGCTTGGCCACGATGAGCGGCTGATCGTTGACGCGGCAGGTCTCCTTCATGTAGCGGCACCGCGGATGGAAGCGGCAGCCGGACGGCGGCTTCAGCGGCGAGGGCACGTCGCCGGTGAGCAATATCCGTTTGCGCCGCTTCTCGATGGACGGATCGGGGACCGGCACGGCGGACAGAAGGGCCTCGGTGTAGGGGTGCTGGGGGTCGTTGAACAGCGTCTCGGAGTCGGCCATCTCGACGACCCGGCCGAGATACATGACGGCGATGCGGGTGCAGAGATGCCGGACGACGGAGAAGTCGTGGGAGATGAACAGATACGCCAGTTTGCGCTCTTTCTGAAGATCCTTCAAGAGATTCAAAATCTGGGCTTGGATCGAGACGTCGAGGGCGGAGACGGGCTCGTCGGCCACGACGAGCTTCGGGTCCAACGCCAAAGCACGGGCGATGCCGACTCTTTGTCTTTGACCGCCGGAGAACTCGTGAGGATGCCGGGGAAGATAGGACTTGGCGATCCCGCAGTCGTCGAGCAGCTTCGCAAGCTTTTGGGCCCTTTCCGCGGGATCCTTGTGCATGTCATGGATGACCCACGGTTCCGTGATGATGTCCTCGACGGTCATGCGCGGGTTGAGGCTGGAGTAGGGATCCTGGAAGATGACCTGCATCTGGCGGCGCATCGTCTTGAGCTCGGCGGCGTTCATCTTGGAGACGTCGGCGCCGTCGAAGAGCACCGAGCCCTCGGTGGACTTCTCGAGCGCGAGCACGAGCTTGCCGAGCGTGGTCTTGCCGCAGCCGGTCTCGCCGACGACGGCGAAGCTCTCCTGCGGCATCACGTCGAAGGAGACGCCGTCGACGGCCTTGACCGTCGTCTTCTCTCCGAAGAAGCCCTTGCGGACGTCGAAGTGCTTCTTGAGGCCTTTGACCCGCAGGAGGGGCGCCGGGCTCACTTGGCCGCCCCCGTCGACTCGTGGCGGTGGGACTTCTCCGTGGACTCCCCCTCGATCAGCCAGCAGTTGGACATGCGCTCGCCCGCCAGGTGGAACTGGGGCGGGTCGTCCGTCTTGCAGCGCTCCATCACGCTCGGGCAGCGCGGCGCGAACGGGCAGCCGACGAAGCCGCCGCTGAGGTCCGGCGGCTGGCCCGCGATCGCCTCGAGGCGCTCCTTGCGCACGTAGATCGAGGGCACGGAGCCGAGCAGGCCCTTGGTGTAGGGATGCTTCGGGGTATTGAATAATTCGCCGATAGGCGCATGCTCGACCGGGCGGCCGGCGTACATGACCACGACGTCGTCGGCCATCTCCGCGACGACGCCGATGTTGTGCGTGATCAGGATGATGGCCATGTGGTACTCGCGCTGGAGGTCCTTCATCAGCTCGAGGATCTGGGCCTGGATGGTGACGTCGAGGGCGGTCGTCGGCTCGTCGGCGATGAGGACGTCGGGCTCGCAGGACAGGGCGATGGCGATCATCGCGCGCTGGCGCATGCCGCCGGAGAACTGGTGCGGGTAGTCGTTGACCCGCTCCTCGGGATGCGGTATGCCGACCTTCTTGAGGAGGTCGACGGCCTTGGCCCAGGCCTTCTCCTGCGAGACGCCCTGATGCAGGACGACGGCCTCGGCGATCTGCTCGCCGACCCGGATGACGGGGTTGAGGCTCGTCATCGGCTCCTGGAAGATCATCGCGATGCGGTTGCCGCGGATCGCGCGCATCTCCTCGGCGCCCATCTTCAGCAGGTCCCGGCCTTGGAACAGGATCTCGCCGCCGACCACCTTCGCGGGCGGTTCCGGGAGAAGGCGGAGGATGCTGAGCGCGTGGACGCTCTTGCCCGACCCGGATTCGCCGACGACGGCGAGGGTCTTGCCGGGATGGAGCTGGTAGGTGACGCCGTCCACCGCCTTGACGGTCCGCTCGCGCGTGATGAAGTGCGTCCGCAGGCCGCGGACGGAGAGGACGGGCTCGCTCACCGAAGGATCACTTAGATGGAGGTGGTGACGAGGCTCTCGGTGGAGAGCACGCCGGGGGTCGCGCGGATGTCGCGCACGACGACGTTCGAGAGGGTGCCGACGTCCTCGGTCTCGATGTCGAGCACGAGGTCCCAGCGGCCGAACACGGCGGTGACGTGCGAAACGCCCTTGATTTCCTTAATACGGGAAAGCGCGACCTTCTCTTTGCCCGCCATCAAACGCACCAGCACCAGTCCGGTCACCATTTCGCGCCCTCCTGAATCGAACGGTTGTCGAGGTTCGCAGTATATCAAAATTTACCGGAAACGACGGTGATTCAAGTAGAATCTCGTCTTCATGCGCCTTCGAAACACCGTGGGCCGGGGCCTCGCCCTCCTCCTCGCCGTCGCGGGGCTGTACGCCGCCGTGTTCGGCCTCTGGACCGTGCGCGGCAAGAGCCGGGAGCTCACGCTCGCGGCGTCGAAGGCCGACCATCTCCACTTCGACATCGTCGAACTGACCTTGCTGTCCGGCGACCGGTCCCTGGACGAGTCCTTCGCCGCGGCGCCGCCGCGCTTCGTCGTCATGCGCGGCACCGAGACCGTGACGACGATCGCGGGCATCCGCGAGATGCGGGCCGTCCGGATCGCGCCGGGCCGCTGGACCGCGAAGTGGCCCGTGCCGTGGAACGCCCCGTCCGGCGCCTACCGTCCGGCGCTCGTCGGCCGGCCGGACCTGGCGGCGCGCGTGCAGGTCGCCTCCTTCCGGGTCTCGCGGCGGACGCCGAAGCCGATGCCCAAGGGCTTCGTCGCGGCCACGCTCGAGAGCGCGATGCCGCTCGCCTCGATGCGGATCAGGGGGCCGGACGGGACGACGACCGATTGGCGCGGCCTGCTCGACTGGGCGCAGCACCTCGGCGCCGACGCGTTCTGGATGCTCGGCGGCCAGACGCCGGGGCGAGGCAAGGACGAGATCTGGGCGACCGACAACTTGAAGCTGATCCCCGAGGTCGCCAAGGAGTGCAGGAGGCGCGGCCTGCAGTTCGGGGTGTACGCGATGTTCTCGCTGACGATGTCGAAGGCCCCCCTCCCCGGATACGAGTATGGGCTGGAGATCAAGGACGGCGCGCCCGTCGTCACCCGCGCGATCTCGATCCGCGACGGCAAGCGCCTGTCGGACGTCGCCGCGTTCCTGAAGCCGTTCGCCGACGACCCGAACGTCGACTGGGTGGGCCTGGACTACATCCGCAACGCGCTCGGCGGCTACGAGCTCGTCGACGACTTCGTCGCCGAGATGCCCGGCGTGGCCGTCCCCCGGGAATGGCGCGCGCTGACGCGCGACGAGCGCATGACCTGGCTCGCGCGCAAGAAGATCATGCGCCGCGACATGGGCTTCGTCGAGGCCTGGGAGTGGTGGCGCGCGCGGCGCGTCGCGCTGATCGTGCGCGAGATCAAGGCCCGGCTCGGCGACAAGCCTCTCTGGGCGTTCACCTTGACCTGGGAGAAGGGCTGGCATCACGGCCAGGACCCGGTCATGATGAACGACGCGGGCGTGGACATCGACGCGCTCATGTTCTACGAGGCGGACAAGGCCCAGTACGCCGCGATGATGAAGAGCTGGAACGAGTACGTGAAGACTTCCGACGTTCAGCTCCTTCCGGGGAACATCTTCGATTGGGGCCTGCACCAGAAGGACGAGGCCGGCCCCGGCGAGTTCGGCCGCCGGATGAAAGCGGCGGTCACGGGGGTGTACGGCGACGGCCCCGCGCGGGGCGTATTCTTTCACGACATGGCCCGGTTGATCTGGGGCCGCCTCGGGCCCTGGGGCACGAAGGGCTGGGCCGACGAGGCCCGCAAGATCTCTCAGTTCGTCAAATCGCAGCCGGAGAAAACAAAATGAAAGCCCTGATGCTCCTCCTCGCGCTGTCGCCCGCCGCGTTCGCCGGCGGCGAAGCCGCCGCCGGGAAGTGCGTGCCCCAGACCGTGCCGGCGTCCAAAAAGACCGCCCTCGTCTTTCCGGATGGAAAAAAAATAAAGATCGATCTCGTCGACACCCCGATGACGCGCGAGATCGGGCTCATGTGCGTGACGAGGATGCCGCGCGCCTACGGGATGATGTTCGTGTTCCCCCAGGACATGTACCTGAACTTCTGGATGAAGAACACCCTCGTGCCGCTCGATATCCTCTGGCTCGGCCCGGACAAGCGGATCACCGAGATCCACGAGAAGCTCCGCGAGTCCACGGTCGACACGCCGGACGAGAAGATCGTCACCGCCGGCGGCCGGGGCCAGTTCGTCCTCGAGCTCGCCTCCGGCGAGGCGTCGCGCCGGAAGCTCAAGATCGGCGACCGGCTGAAGTTCGAGGCCGCGATCCCGGATAAATGAACCGGTGCCAGGCCTCCCATTATCCCATTACTCCGAGTAATGGGATAATGGGAGGCCTGGCACCTAGCGCGTGGCACCTAGCGCGTCTTGGCGGGCGGGAGGCGGAGAAGCTCGATCTCGGGGTGCTTCTCCGAGAGGTACTGCAGGGACCAGGGCGTCGGGAACAGGATCATCTCGTTGCCGTCCTCGTCCTTGACGCGCGCGGACTGCATGGGCAGGGCCACCGCTTCGACGGCGCCGGGCTTAGTGTTCGGCCCGATCCAGCGGGCGAGGGTCCAGGCCATCGGCTCGAGGCGCGACTCGACGCCGTATTCCGACTGAAGGCGGAACTGAGCGACCTCGAACTGCAGCGGCCCGACCGCGGCGAGCAGGGTGGTCTTCGCGTCGCCCATGTCGCGCGGGACGAGCGCGCGCACGACGCCCTCGCGCAGGAGCTGCTCGAGGCCCTTCGCGAACGGCTTGTACTTCGAGGGGTTGGGGTTGCTGATGCGGGCGAAGCACTCGGGCGCGAAGCGGGGGATCTCGTCATAGACCACTTTCGGGTCCTCGCTGAGGGTGTCGCCGATGCCGAAATCCGAGTAGCCGACCAGGCCGATCACGTCCCCCGCGTACGCCTCTTCGATGATCTCGCGGTCGCGGCCGAAGATCTTATGGGCGTTGGCCAGACGGAACGACTTGCCGGTGCGGGAGTGGGTCACGGTCAGGTCGCGCGTGAACTTCCCCGACACCACGCGGACGAAGGCGATGCGGTCGCGGTGCTTGGGATCCATGTTGCCTTGGATCTTGAACACGAAGCCGGAGAAGGAGTCGCGCGCGGGCTGGATGAGGCCGGCCGTCGAGGCGCGCGCGGCGGGCGCGGGGGCGTGCTGGAGCAGGGCCTCGAGCAGCAGCTGCACGCCGAAGTTGTTCACGGCCGAGCCGAAGTAGACGGGCGTCGTGCCCCCCTTCAGCGCGTCGGCGGCGTCGAAGCCGGCTCCCGCGGCCTCGAGCAGATGCACCTGCTCGACGAAATGGTGGTAGGAGTCCGCGTCGAGCGCGTCCTTCACGGCGGGGTCGTCGATGCCCGCGACCTGCACCGGCGCCTTGTAGGCGCCGCGAACCGTACGCTCGAACATGTGCGCCCGCTTCGTGGTCCGGTCGTAGACGCCCTTGAAGCGCTGGCCGACGCCCATCGGCCAGTTCACGGGGTAGGGGTGCAGCTGGAGCTGGTTCTCGAGCTCGTCGAGCAGCTCGAGGAGGTCCTTGGTCTCGCGGTCGAGCTTGTTCATGAACGTCAGGATGGGGATGCCGCGCAGGCGGCAGACCTCGAAGAGCTTGAGCGTCTGGGGCTCGATGCCCTTGCCGGCGTCGATGACCATGACGGCGGCGTCGACGGCGGTGAGCACGCGGTACGTGTCCTCGGAGAAGTCCTTGTGGCCGGGCGTGTCGAGGAGGTTGATGCGGTGCCCCTCGTAGTCGAACTGGAGCACGGTGGAGCTGACCGAGATGCCGCGCTTGCGCTCGAGCTCCATCCAGTCGGAGGCCGAGGAGCTCTGGTTCTTGCGCGCGGTGACCGAGCCGGCGAGCTGGAGCGCGCCGCCGTAAAGCAGGAGCTTTTCGGTCAGCGTCGTCTTGCCCGCGTCGGGGTGCGAGATGATCGCGAACGTGCGGCGGCGGGCGACTTCGGTCGTGATGTCGGCCATGGGGATCGGCGCCTTAAGCGTCGAAGCGGTAGCCGAAGCCGCGGACGGCGACGATCTTGTCGGCGACGGGGCCGATCTTGTTGCGCAGGTGGGAGAGGGTCACGTCGATGACCTTCGTCGTCAGGTCGATGCCCGAGTCGTACCCCCAGACGTGCTGGAGCAGGAAGTCGCGGGTCAGCACGCGGTTCTTGCGGTAGACGAGGAACCAGAGCAGGTCGAACTCCTTGGCGGAGAGCGCGACCTCCTTCTCGCCGATGTGGACCTTGCGGGAGGCTCGGTCGAGCTTGACGCCCCCCGCCTCCACCGTGGTCGGCTCCTCGACCTTGCCGGCGCGGCGCAGGATCGTCGCGACGCGCGCCACGAGCTCCTCGGTGTTGAAGGGCTTGGCGACGTAGTCGTCGGCGCCGACGCGCAGGCCGGCGATCTTGTCCGCGACGTCCTTCTTCGCGGTCAGGATTATCACGGGTAGATTCGAGAGCTTGTCGTCACCCCGGATCTCGGCGAGGAGGTCGACGCCGTCCCCGTCGGGAAGGTTGCGGTCCAGGAGCAGGAGCTCCGGCGGCTGCTTCTTGAGGCGCGCGCGGGCCTTCGCCAAGGTGTCGACGGTCTGGGCCTCGTAGCCCTCGCCCTTGAGCACCTCGAGAATGAGGTCCGCCGTGGCGGCCTGGTCCTCGACGACGAGAATCTGCGCCTTGATCATCGCCGGAAGTATAGCAGAATTCGCCGAAATGTCACGACTTGGTGTCAGGCATTCCGCTTTTTTCACTTTCGCGGCCGCGAAAGTGAAAAAAGCGGAATGCCTGACACCCTCCTCCCTACAGGGGGATGTTGCCGCGGTTCTCGTGGGTGCCGGGCACGCGCTTGTCCTTGAGGAAGCGCAGGGCGCGCACGATCTTGTAGCGCATCAAGGAGGGCTCGATGACCTCGTCGATGGAGCCGGTCGAGGCCGTCTGATAAGGGGAGGCGAACTTGGCCGCATATTGTGCTGAGAGCGTAGCTCTCAGCGCGGCCTTGTCCGCGTCGGTCTTGCAGGCCGCGATCTCGCGCGAGTAGAGGATCTCGATGGCCCCCGCGGGACCCATGACCGCGATCTCGGCGCAGGGCAGGGCGAAGTTGAAGTCCCCCTTCATGTGCTTGGAGCTCATCGCGATGTAGGCGCCGCCGTACGCCTTGCGGAGGATGACCGTGATCTTCGGGACCGTGGCCTCGGCGTAGGCGAACAGGATCTTCGCGCCGTGGCGGATGATGCCGCCGTGCTCCTGGGTGACGCCCGGCCAGTAGCCCGGCACGTCGACCAAGGTCAGCACCGGGATGTTGAAGCAGTTGAGGAAGCGGATGAAGCGCGCGGCCTTGTCGGACGCGTTGATGTCGAGCGCGCCGGCGACGTGCGCCGGGTTGTTGGCGATCACGCCGACGACCTCTCCGCCCATGCGGCAGAAGCCGGTGACCATGTTCTTGGCGTAGCCGGCCTGCACCTCGAAGAACTTGTGCTCGTCGGCGATCTGCCAGACGATGTGGTGGACCCGATAGGACTTGCGCGGGTCCAGGTCGCACATTTTTTCGAGAAGCGGGACCGATCTCCGGATCGGATCGGGATTCGCGACTCGAGGAGGCTTCTCCCAGCGGTTCTGCGGCAGATAGCTCAGCAGTTCCCGCACCTGGCGGAAGCAGTCGGGCTCGGACTTCGCCACGAAGTGGCAGACGCCCGACTTCGCGCTGTGGGCGTCCGCGCCGCCGAGGCCGTCGAAGGTGACCTCCTCCCCCGTCGCGGCCTTCACGACGTCCGGCCCGGTCACGAACATCTGCGAGATGCCCTCGACCATGAAGATGTAGTCGGTCAGCGCGGGCGAGTAGACGGCGCCGCCGGCGCAGGGCCCGAGGATCACGGAGATCTGCGGGATCACGCCGGAGCACTTCACGTTGCGCTGGAATATCTCGGCGTAGCCGTCGAGGCTGTCCACGCCCTCCTGGATGCGCGCCCCGCCCGAGTCCAGCAGGCCGACGACCGGCACGCGGTTCTCGTACGCGAGGTCCATGACCTTCACGATCTTCTTGGCGTGCGCCAGGCCCAGGGAGCCGCCGAGCACGGTGAAGTCCTGCGCGTAGACGCAGACCTCGCGGCCGTTTATCTGGCCGAAGCCCGTTATCACCCCATCGCCGGGGATGTCCTTGTCCTTGAGGCCGAAATCCGTCGCCCGCGTGGAGACGAGCAGGTCGAGCTCCTGGAAGGTGCCCTCGTCGAGCAGGTAATGGATGCGCTCGCGGGCGGTGAACTTGCCGCGGGCCTTCTGCGCCTCGAGGCGCTGAGGGCCGCCGCCGGCGGAGGCCTTCTCGACGGCCGCCCGGAGCCTGACGACGCTCGCGGCGGCGGGCCGGGGAGCGGCCTTCGCCTTTTCCGGATTCTTCACCGCTTCCTTTTCCATCATGATCAATCTCCCGTGTAGGCGACGGCGATGCGCGCGCCCTCGACGCCGTCGTAGTCCAGCCGCACGCGCGGCGAGCCCAGGTCGGCCCAGGCCTTCGCCGGCGCGCCCGTCAAGGTCACGCCGTCCGCTTCGGGCCGGACCGCGCGCGCGTCCGCGTCGAGCCCGAGGCCCAGCAGCTTCAGCGCCGCTTCCTTGCCGGTCCAGAGGCGCGCCTGCGCCTCCGGGTCGTCGGGCCCCGCCGCGAGTTCGCCGGGCGACGCGACGAATGCGATCACGTCCGCCGGCCGCGGCACGATCGTCTCGATGTCCACGCCGACGAAGCGGCCCGGCGCGGCGACCGCGGCGGCGCCGCCCTGCGCGCAATGCGAGATCGAGAAGGACGGCGCGGGGGCCGGGGCGCCCTTCGGCAAAGTCAGGCGCGGGCGTCCCGCCTCGTCGTTGGAGACCCGGAGCTCGGCCGGGTCCGCCTCCCAGCCGTATTCGTCGAGGAAGTGAGCGGCGAGCGCGCGCTTGGCGGCGAGGCGGCCCGCCACGCGGTCGAGCTTGCGCCGCTCCGGAAGGGTCTCGAGCTCGACGAGCTCCTTGGCGCCGAAGCGCGCGCGCAGTTCGGCGGGCTCGGACAGGGTCCTCTCGGCCTCGCGGCGCGGACAAAACGCGAGGCGGTACGGCGGCCGGCCCGTGGTCATCTAAGTATTATACTTCTTCGCACCCCGACTTGTCCCGATCGCGGCGCCGCTAAAAGTCCGATTGACTTGCTCCCCCCATACGGATACCATTCTGTTACATATGATGGGACTATGGGCGGACGGCTGGTTCTATATCTCGTCGGCGGGGCTCCTGATCAGCGGGATCCTCTTCTTCTTCCTCCTCGGCCAGTACCGCGTCGCCTCCGAAGCGGCCGACGCCACCGAGGGCGAGCAAGGCGCCGAAAAAGAGGTCTCCGCCCCCGCGGCCATCCGTCCGGTGTACATCCCCGAGGAGGCCGCGTCCCCCAAGGTCGCTTCTCACACGGAAAAGCCCGAGGTGAAGGCGGAGGCCGCTCCCAAGGCGAGTCCCGAGTTCACGGGCCCGGAGCGGCGGAAGGATCCCGCGAACACGACCGGGGGCATCAGCCCCGCCGTCGTCTATCTCCAGAACATCAAGGTCGAGCTGGCCGACCTTCATAAGGACCTGCGCGCGCTGTCCAAGCGCGTCGACGACGAGCTGTCCTCGGTGTCCACCCGCGACGAGGCCCTGATCGAGCGCCTCGGCGAGCTGACCCGCGCTGTCGAAGGGCTGAAGGCCGCGGCGCCCGCGCCGGCGGCCGAGACGGAGGAAGCGTCGAAGCCCGCCCGGAAGGCGCGCAAGGCCGAGAAGGCTCCCGAGCCCGCGGCCGAGATCGTCGTCGAGGCGCCGGCGCCGGCGGCGCAGGTCGTCGTCGAGGCCCCGAAGCCCGCGGCCGAGCCGTCCATCGAGGTCCTGCCTCCTCCCCCGGCCGAGGAGCCGGCGGCCGCTCCCGTTCCGGAGGTCAAGGCCGGGCCGTCTCCCGACGAGACGATCCGCATGGAGCTCGGCGCGCTGGTCGCGCCGCCGCCCGCGCGGACGGAGCCCGAGGCCCCGGCCGCGGCCGAGCCGTCCAAGGAAGAGGCTCCGCCCGTCGAAAAGCCTCGGCGGGGGCCGGTCTGGCCCGTATAACCGCTTTCGCGGTTATTTTTTTCATAACCGCGATTCCCGTCCGCGCCGGCCTCTTCCCCGGCGGAGCGTTCTCCTCGCGCGCCAGCGGGACCACGAGCGCCGCCTTCCTGCGATCGCCGGGTGGCGCCCGCGCCTCGGCCATGGGCGGCGTGTCCGCCGCCGCCGGCGCCGGCGCCGAGGCCGTGTTCCTCAATCCGGCGACGCTGTCGCGCGTCGCGGCCGAGGCCCCGAGCGAGGTGGCCTTGGGCTACGACGCCCTGCTCGAATCCGCCTACTCCGGCTCCGTCGCCTACGCGCGTCCCCTCGGCCGCGACGGCGCCTTCGCGGCGGGCCTCCTGTACGCGTCGCAGGGCGCGCAGACGGCTTACAACTCCATCGGCGACGCGACCGGCAAGTTCACGCCGACCGACCTGGCCCTCGGCGCCTGGTACGCGCGCCGCCTCATCGGGCCGCTCTCGCTCGCGGGCGGGCTGAAGATCATCCGCTCGGCGATCGACGACCGCAGCGGGACGACCGCCGCCGTGGACTTCGGGCTGCTCGCCAAGCAGGTCGCCGAGATCGGCGACGGTCCGCTTGACGTGGGCTTCTCGATCCAGAACATCGGCCCCCCTCTCAAGCTCGGCGGCTCGTCCGACCCTCTCCCCGCCCGCATCCGCGCCGGCGGCCTGTGGCGGGTCGCTCCGACCCTCGACGCCGGCCTCGACGTCAACATCCCCGTCGACCAGGACCCTTACGCCTCCCTCGGCTTCGAGGGGCGCCTGCCGGCCTCCCGGATGGGCTCGACGAAGCCCTGGGTCATCGCCGTCCGCGGCGGCTACGACCAGAACCGCACGCGCGACGTGGACGGCCTCACCGGCTTCTCCGCCGGCGCCGGCTTCGACTTCTCGGCGCTGCGCCTCGACTACGCCTGGGTCCCCTTCGGCGACCTCGGCACCGTCAACCGCATCACCATCGCCTTCCGCTTCTGAGCGGCGTCCGGCGGCCGTTTCCGGAGACGGCCGCCTGAAAACGAAACCTCCCGCTCCGCCTTTACGTAATATTGGATGCCGTGAGCGAACCCCTCGACACCGACGCCGATCTCGTCCGCCGCTGCCTCTCCGGCGATGACGGCGGCTATGCCGCCTTGCTCGGCCGGCATCAGGACCGCGTCTACTCCTTTCTCCATCGACTGACCGGCGACGCGCACGACGCCGAGGATCTCGCCCAGGTCGTTTTCCTCAAAGCCTTCCGTTCCCTGGAGACCTTCGACTTATCCCGGCCGTTCCACTCCTGGCTGTTCGCCGTCGCCCACCACGCCGCGCTCGACTTCCTCCGCGCCAAGAAGACCGACCTCTCGCTCGACCACGACGAGCACCCGATCGACCCGGCCGACGAGTCGGACGGGCCCGAGCGGCTGGCGGAAGCGGCCCTGGACGGCGCCCTGGTCGAGCGCCTGGTCTCGGCGCTGCCGCCGCTCTATCAAGAAGCCCTGCTGCTGCGCCACGGGGAGGGCCTGAGCGTGGAAGAGGTCTCCGCCGCTTTGGGCGTTCCCGAAGGGACCGTGAAGATCCGCCTGTTCCGGGCCCGCGAGCTGATGCGCCGGAAATGGGAAGCCTTCGAAAAAGATGAAACCCGCGGGGCGCCCCGTCCGTAATGAGAGGTAGAGCCATGGACTGCGAGAACGCCCGACGCCGGATCAGCGACAGCCTCGACGGAGGACGGCCGGACGCCGCCCTCGCGGGGCATCTGTCCGGCTGCGCCGCCTGCGCGCGGGTCCTGGCCCGCTCCCGATCTCTGAACGCGGCGCTCGCCTCGCTGCCCCAGCTGCGCCCGAGCGCCGCGTTCAGCACGGTCGTGCTCGCCTCCCTCAAGCGGGCGAGGGCCGCGGAGTCCATGCCCGCGTGGCCGCTCGCCGCGGCCTGGGCGGCGTCGTCGCTGGCGCTCGCCGCCGGAGCGATGCGCCTGTCCCTCTCGATCCCGCGCCTGGCGGCGGCCTTCGCCGAAGGCGCCGCCATGCTCGAGCTCGCCGGCCGCCTGGCGCTCCGCGTCCTGCCCGCGCCGCGCGCCGGCGCCGAGCTGTCGGCCGCGGCGCTGCTGGCCGTCGCGCTGTTCCTCACGATCTCCCTGCCGCACAACCGAAAGACCCGCCTCATCGGAGCCAAATCATGAACGACCGACTTCTGCTCGCCGCCGTCCTCCTCGCCGTGACCGTCCCCGCCCGGGCGATCAAGCTCCAGCTCGGCGACGACAAGGTCCGCAAGGGCGACTACACCGTGGAGAAAGGCCGGACCTTCGACGGCGACGTCGCTGCGGAAGGCGCGGTCACCGTGCAGGGCGTCGTCACCGGCGACTGCGCGGCCTTCGGCGGCCCGCTCGTCATCGAGGGCGAGTGCCGCGGCGAGGCGGCCTCCTTCGGCGGGCCGGTGCGCCTGACGGGGAAGGTCGGGGGCGACGTGTCTTCCTTCGGCGGCCCCGTGGACTTCGCGGGCGCCGCCGGCGGCGACGTGTCCTTGTTCGGCGGCGACCTGACCGTGCGCTCCTCGGGGACCATCGAGGGAGAGGTCTCGATCTTCGGCGGCCGGCTGAAGCAGGAGCCCGGCGCGACGATCAAGGGCGAGCTCCACAACTTCAGCTCGCCGATGATCGGCGCGATGGTGCCGGGCGTCGCCCTGGCGGCGATGCGCGCCGACCGCGGCGCCAAGCACGGCCCCGCGCCCCGCAAGGCCCTGATCTCCGGCTTCCTCCTCGGGCTGTGCCTGCTCCCGTTCCTCGCGACCTTGTTCTTCCCGAAGCAGGTGGAGACGATCGCCGCGGCCGCTTCGGCGGATTTCTGGCGCGCCCTCGGCATCGGCCTGCTCGTCGAGATGGCGATCGTGCCCGGGACGCTCGCGCTGGCCGTCTCGGTGATCGGGATCCCGTTCATCCCCGTGGCCTACGCCGCGCTCACGGCGGCGGTGGTCATGGGCACGGGCGCGTTCTTCCTCCTGATGGCCCGTCGCGCCTGCCTGAACCTCGAGAAGCCCGTCCCGTCCACGATCAAGGCCGTCGGCTGCGCCGGCGCCGCGACCGCGGCGATCTCGATCGCGGGAGGGCTGCTGCCGGTCGTCGGCGGCATCCTCGGCCTCGCGCTGTTCCTGACCTTGTGCTGCGGGATGACGCTCGGGCTCGGCGCGGTGTGGCTCACGCGCCTCGGCACGCGGCCGGCGACCGTTCCCGCGAACGGCTAGAGGGCTTCGACGCAGACGGCGATGCCGAGGCCGCCGCCGACGCTGATGGCGGCGACGCCGCGGCGCCGGGAGCGGCGGCGCAGCTCGAGGAGCAAGGTGTGGACGAGGCGCACGCCGGTCGCGCCGAAGGGATGGCCGAGCGCGATCGCGCCGCCGTTGGGGTTGATGCGCTCGGCGTCGATGCCGAGCTCGGCTTGATCGAGCAGGACCTGGGCGGCGAAGGTCTCGTTGATCTCCCAGACGTCGACCTCGGAGGCGCGCCAGCGGGCCTGCTCGAGGGCCTTTCGGACCGCGGGCACGGCGGCGTAGGCCATGCGCTCCGGCGGGACGCCGACCAAGGCCGAGGACACGAGCCGGCCGAGGGCGCGGCCCTTGGCGGTCTTCGCCGAGGCGAGGATCAGCGCGGCGCCCCCGTCCACGACGCCGTGCACGTTCGCGTGCGTCATCGTCGCGGTCCCGTCGCTGAACAGCAGCTTGGCGGTCGCGAAGCGGTCCGGCGAGGCGTCCTCGAGCACCGCGTCGTCGCCGGCCAGGCCGGCGACGGGGACGATCTCCGCGGCGCGCAGCTTGACGGCCGCGCGCGCCCGCGCGTGCGACTTCCACGCCCACGCGTCCATCGCCGCGCGCGCCAGGCCCGCCTCGCCCGCCCGCTCCTCGGCGGTCTTGGCGATATGTTTTCCGCAGGATATGTCGGTGAACGACGGCACGAAGATGTCCCGCCGCAGGCGGCTCGGCGCGTCCGCGCCGACGGCGGCCGCGCTGGAGGCTTCGCCCCGTGAGATGGCGCTCGCCGCGGTGGTGAGCGCGAGAAGTCCGGTGCCGCACGCGAGATTCACGGCGACGCCGGTGGTCTCGGAAGGGCAGCCCGCGCGGTGGCCTACATATCTGGCTCCGTAGCACCCGTAAGGTCCCGCTTGATACATATTGCCGAAGGCGATGAATTGAAGATCACGAGGTGATAAGCTCGCGGCCGATAGCGCCCCTTTGAGGGCCGCGGCGGCAAGATCCTGAGGATCGAGCTCTTTTAAGGCTCCCCCGGGAGTCCCCCTCCCCGTCGCCCCGAAGCTCCACGCGGCGAAAGGGGTGCGCGCTCCGGCCATGATGAGGATATCGTTCAAGGGACCCTCCTGAGGGTCGACAGCATCGATGTATGGATCTTGCCGTTGCTCGCCAGAGTGCGCTTTCCCATCGAGCGCCAGTCTTTCCAAACATTTCCGTTGAAATCCGTCACCTTCCCGCCGGCCTCCTCGATAAGAAGCAGACCCGCCGCGACGTCCCAAGGGTTCAATTCGAACTCCCAAAATCCATCAGCACGTCCGGCCGCGATCCAGGCCATGTCCAACGCGGCGGAGCCGGACCGGCGAACATCGTGACTATTCTTCATGAAGGCTTTGAACCGAGCCAAATAATAATCGGCCCGCTCCGCGCGGTCATACGCGAAGCCCGTGATCAGTAAGGAGTCCTTCATAAGGGGCGTCATCGATGTCCTCAATCTTTTGCCGTTCAAAAACGCGCCTTTATCCCGTTGGGCGAGGAAAAGCTCCTTCCTGAACGGATCGTAAACCCCTCCGAGCCGAGGCGTTCCGTTCTTCAACACCCCGATCGACGTGCACGCCACCGGATACCCATGCGCGTAATTCGTCGTCCCGTCGAGCGGATCGATGATCCAGAGATATTCCGCTCCCGTGATCCTTTCCTCGTTCTCCTCGGCTTTGTAATCGTCCCCGGGGAAGCGCTTTCTGATCGCGTCGAGGACCGTCTTCTGGCTTTCCAGGTCCGCGATGGTGAGCAGGTCGGCTCGCCGCTTCTGCTTATACCCGACCTTGCCGAAGTGCCTGGTCAGGACCTTTCCCGCCGCGAGCAACGCCGACTTGAGGAGCGAGGCGCGGGTCACGGGCGCCCCTTCAGGCCTTCGACGACGGCCCGCGCGAGCGACTCGGGATCGGGCCGCTTCGCGACCGCGGCGGGAACGACGCCTTTCGCGCGCAAAGCCGCGGCGGTGGTCGGGCCGATGGCGACGGCCGCGGCCAGGGAGAGCTTCAGGTCGGGGACGGCGAGGACGGCGGCCGAGGGAGAGGCGAAGGTGACGGCGTCGGCGCCGAGCGCGAGGGCGCGGCGCAGCCGGCGCATGCCGTCGGGATCGGGAACGGTCCGGTATGCGGGGACGACGGTGACGCGGGCGCCGGCTTTACGAAGACTTCGCGGGAGGGTGTCCAAGCCGCGCTCGGCCCTCGGGATCAGAACGCGCGAGCCGCGCGGGACGCGCAGGATCCGAGCTAGGCCGGCGGAGCGCGCGTCTTCAGGCACCATGGTACAAGCCCAACCGTTTGCAGCAACGGCTTTCGCCGTCGAACGGCCGACGGCGGCGAGTACTCGAGGAGAGACCGGCTTTTTCTCGGCGAGGAGTTTTCGGCAGCGCAGGAAGAAAAAATCAACGGCGTTCGCGCTGGTGAAGGCGACGGCGTCGTAACGGCGGAGGTCGAGGATCGCGCGGTCGAGCGCCTTCCAAGATCTCGGAGGAACGGTCCTGATCAGGGGCGCGAACACCACGCGAGCGCCTTTCGCGGCTAACGCCGCGGCGGAGCCGCTTGATCTCGCGCGCGGGCGCGTCACGATGACGGTTCGGCCGGAGAGCAGGAGCGCGCGCACGCCCCGATTATATATCCTTAAAAGCGACCCATGCGCGGATCGCTCGTCTTCGCCGCTCTCGTCACGGCCTCCCTCGCGCTCGGGCTTCTCCTCGCGCGGACGACGGGGGTCACGTACGACGAGCCCCCGTACCTCGGCTTCGCCTGGGCCTACCTCCACGGCGGGCCGAAGGCCGCCGCGCGCGAGTACCCGCCGGTCCTCTCCTACCTGCGCGGCGCCGCGCTCGCCGCGGCGGGGGCCGGCGCGCCGTCGCCGCCTCCGGGACTCGTCGCCGGGCCGGTCGAGCCGCACGTCTTCGGCCAGCTGTTCCTTTTCCACAACCGCGTCCCGCCGGAGACCCTGCTGTTCTGGGGCCGCGCCGCCGGTCTCCTGCTCTTCGCCGTGCTGCTCGTCGTCCTTCGCCTGTGGGGCGGCCTCTTCGCCCTCGCCTTCGCCGCGTTCGACCCGAACCTGCTCGCGCACTCCTCGCTCGCGACGACCGACGGGGGCTTCACCGCCCTGTTCATCGCCTCGCTGGCGCTGTGGGAGGTCTCCCCCGCCGCGGCCGGCGCCGTCGGCGGGCTGGCCCTGGGCTCGAAGGCCACGGGCCTGATCCTCCCGTTGATATTCCTGTACGCGGGACGCGCGCGGCTGAAGTCCGTGCTGATCGCGTGCTCCGCGTTCGCCGCCGTCGCCGTCCTCTGCTACGCCCCGACGGGGGTCGGCGGCCTCTTCGACATGCTCGCGTTCCGGACCGCGCAGATGGCCTCCCCCGCTCCGACCTACCTGTTCGGGAAAGGCTACCCGCAAGGCCATCCGCTGTATTTCCCGGCGATCCTTCTCGTCAAGACGACCTTGCCCCTGCTGCTGCTCGGGGCCTGGGGCCTGGCGGACGGGCGCTTGTGGACGGGCCGCGAGGAGCGCCGCCGCCTGATCCTGGCCGCCGGGGCCGTCATCCTCGTGTCCGCGATGTCCGCGCGGCGCCAACTCGGCGTGCGCTACGTGCTGGCGCTGTACCCGCTGCTCGCCCTCGGCGCCGGCGCCGCCGCCGCCGCGCCGTGGCGCCGCGGCGGCCGGCCCCGGCTGGCGG
>JACPFR010000035.1 GCA_016182905.1 Elusimicrobiota bacterium | reverse complement strand
CGCTCTCGGAAGCCGAGCCGCCCGGGAAGATATTGTAGTTGCGGCCCGCGTAGTTCCATCGGTCCACGCCGATCACCGTGCAGGCCGTGTGCGTGCCGTGGGTCTCGCTGTCGGGGTTGTTGTCGACGTTCTTGGTGAAGCGCCCCTTGAGGTAGGGGTGCGTCGCCGCCACCTAGGTGTCGAGCACGGCCCAGGGCAGGACGGGGTTCTCCACCGTCGCGCCGAAGAGCTTGCCCACCCAGGCCTTGGCCCGGGCGAAGAGGGAGGGCTTCGCGTCGGGAGCGCCCAGGACCTTGGCGAGCTCGGCCTGGAGCTTGTCGGCGCCGATGATCTTGGACATCTCCTTGAGACCCACGCTGCGGACCATGGGCTCCGCCGCCTGCGGCTTGGGCACCTCGAAGATGCGGCCGCGCTGGACCTTCAGGCCCTGCGCCTCGAGCACGGCCTTGAGCAGGTCGGCCTCCGACGCGGAGACCTTGAGCACGGCGGTGTTGATCTTGGAGACCGCGCCGATGGCGCGCGCGCTGTGCGCCTCCAAGGTGCGGGGGGAGACGCCGAGCTTCTCGAGCTGGCGGTCCATGGCGGCGCCGACTTCCTTGACGCCGAAGCCGGGCTTGGCCAGGTAGACGGGGTAGACGTCCTCGGTCATGACCTTGCCGGAGCCCTCGGGGGCCGAGAGCAGGAGCTCGATCTCGCCGTCGTCCTGGCCGATGCGCTTGGCGAAGTCCGCGGCGGCGGCCTCGCGCGACTGGGAGTCGCCCATGTCCTTGGTCTCGACGGCCGCGGCCGACAGGGCCTCCATGGAGAGGGCGAACGGGGTGGGCTTGCCCTCGGCGGTCCGGTAGATGGGGGCGAGCGCCGCAGGGACCGCGGCGGCCGAGACGGGCGCCGGAGCCGCGGCGGCGGCGATGACCGGGGCCGCCAGGAGGGCCGGCGCCGCGGTGAGGGCGGGAGCGGTCAGGTTCGAGCCGAAAGACGCCGGGCTGCTCAACGCTCCCAGGCCGGAGGCGATGGTCGGAAGGCCCATCACGGGCGCGGCCGGGGCGTGGACCTTGGCCGAGGCGGCCATCTGGGCCAGCGCGGACGGAGCGGCCGGGCCCATGCTCGTGGCCAGCATGGCGAAAGCGACGGAAAGCGAAAGGCTGCGTTTCATGGAAATCTCCCTGTGTGATCCTTCTTCGCCCATCGTAGCGAAGTCGGGGGGATTCCCCTGAGGGCCCAAGGGCCGCCGCGGGCGCGCTAAACGGCCCTCGGCGGATTAGGCCCGGAGGCCTAGTACAGCGCGGTGTAGGAGTAGCTCTCCTTGGGGTACTTGCGCAGGCGCTCCTGGACCTTGGCCATGCGCATCAGCGGCGCGCTCTCTCCGCTGACGAAGCCGTCGACGAGGGCCTTCGCGCCCGCGACGTCGCCGGTCGCCTTGACGCGGACGACCTCCTTCATCAGGGCCTCGACCGCGGCGGGGAGCTTGGCGAAATCGACGCCGAAGCGCTCGACGCCGTCGGGGCCGGACTTCCACTGGAGCACGCCGGCCTTCACGAAGCTGCCGATCTGCACGGCGGAGAGCTGGCTGTAGGGCTTGGGCGCCCCGCCGTCGGTGGTCATGCCGTTGGAGATGTGTCCCATGCACCAGACGAGCTCGTGGGTGTAGATCTTCCGCGCGAGCTGGTCCGTCAGCAGGCCCTTGCGGCGCAGGAGCTCGACGTAGTACAGCGCCCCGGTCTGGGCCTTGAGCTCCTCGAGCACGCCCTCCAGGCGCCCGCCGAACACCTCGGCCGCGGTCTTGCCGCCGATCTTCGAGTCGCTGTGCGGGCCGAGGTTGTGCGTCGCCTCGTGCAGGATGGTGCCGACCAGCCCGGCCTCCTTGTCGGAGGGGTAGGTCTTCAGCGCCTCGGCGTCGAACATCTCGCCCGCCTTGAGCCGGGCCGTCTCCTTGGAGTCGGGGTCCTCGAACAGGTTGGTCATGACCACGGTGCGGCGGCGGTTCTCCGAAGCGACCTTGCCCCAGTTGGGCAGGGACTGACCGACGGTGGCGCCCAGCGGGGGCTTGGAGTCGCCGCTGTTGATCACGATCTCGATGAAGTCGGGCAAAGCGAAGGCGACGGGGCGGGCTTTATAGACGCCGCCCGTCAGGGCGGAGAGGGAGTCCTCCATCTCCTGGCGCAGCGGCGTCAGCTTGTCCTGCCAGGACAGCGAGCCGGCGTCGATGCGCGCGAAGGAGACGTGGAAGCCGGCCTTCGCCTGGCACGGGTCGAACTCGACCTCGTCGGGGCCCACGCGCAGGTACCACTTGCTGTTGCGGCTGCCCATGCGCGACCAGGCCTCGTCGGCCTCGGCCCAGTCTCCGGTCTCGAAGCCGCGGGCGGCCGCGAGCAGGTAGGCCTTCAGCGCGCCCTCGTCGAGATCCTGGGAGTCGGCGGCGGCGCGCAGCTCTTCGGCGACGAGCTTCATCTGCGGGCCGTACGCCTCGGTCAGGGACACGGCGGCGAGCTTGCCGTCCTTCTCGCGCACGACGGTGAACGGGTCGAGCAGGGCCTTGCCGTCGCGGCGCGCCTTGAGCTCGTCGCACATCGCGCCGTCCTGGGAGAGCTTCTCCGGGTACGCGTCGGACTTGCGCGCGGGGAAGGAGGGGACGGCGCCGCAGAAGGGGTCGCTCTGCGTGGCGGGCGCCTCGCACCAGGGACCGTGGTTGCGCTCGAACAGCGCGAGCGAGGCCGAGTCGCCCGGGATCAGGGCCGAGCGCCAGCGCTTGCCGCCCTTCTGCGTCTCATAGAGCTCGTCGATGATGCGGCCCGCGGCCGCGACGCGCTTGACGAGCTCGCGCTCCGCGGCGGGCGCCTTGCGGAAGTCGCTGAGGATGAGGTTGGGGCGGCCCTGGTCGAGCTCCCGGCGCACGGCCTCGCGGCGGCGTTCCTCCACCAGGAACTTGTACGCGTGGTCGAACTCGGCGGTGAACTTGCCTTCGAAGACGAAGCGCGCGAGCGCCTCCCCGTCGCCGACGGCGGCGAGGTCCTCGGGCCGCAAAGTGTCCGTGTCGCGGGCCACGGGCAGCCAGAAGACGGGGATGCCGGAGCGGGCGGCGAGCCGGTTGAAGTCGGAGCGGGGGAGGGCGGGTGCTGCGAGCGCGGTCGCGGGCAGGAGGGCGGCGAGCAGGAGAAGGGAGAGCGCTTTGTTCATGAGGAAAGCGTAGCACTCCTGGCGGAACGCGCGCGCGGAATCTCTACTTCGCGAGGCGGTCGAACAAGCCTTGGAAGTGCCGCCGCCACCCGGCGTCGCGGTAAGAGAAGATCGGCTCGGCCCGCTCGGCGTCCTGGCCGGCGGGAGGGCGGCTCAGGAAGTAGACGTCGAAGCCGTCGACGGTGAAGGCGACGACGGTCTCCTGGCCGGTCTTCGCGGCGGCCTCGTAGTCCGCCTCGCTCGGCGGATAGTCCCCGGCCCAGCCCTTCGGGCCCGCGTCCGGAGGGTGGCAGTGCCAGGTCCCGCCGTCGCGGCCGCTCCAGTCGTCGGCGATCATGCCCTTGAGCTGCGTGCCGAAGTCCCCGGAATAGTGGCTGGCGGCCGACTCGGCCACGGTGTCGACGGTCATGCGCAGCAAAGCGGCTCGCTTCTCCGGAGCCAGGCGGCCCTCGGCGTCCCACTGCGCGCGCCGGGCGAGGTGGCTCTTGAGTATGCCCATCGGATCGAGCAGGGCCATCTTCGCGGGCTCCGCGGCGTAGAGCCGGGCGAGCGCGGCGGGGTCCTCTCCCGCGGCGATCATCTCGCGCAAGGTCGGGCGCAGGAGGTCGTCGATGTAATGGAGGTTGATGCCGCCGGGCTCGAGCGCGATCGCCCCGCCCAGCTCGACGGTGTAGGGCTTGCCGGCCACGACGACGCGCTCCTCGATCGAGCGCTCGAAGGCGCGGCGGACCTGGGCTATGGCGGCGGGCGTCGAGAACGCGGCCTTCAGGTCCGCGCTCAGCGTCGCGGGAGCGTCCGGTCCGGTCAGGCTGAAATACTGGTTCATGTGCCGCAGGGCCGAGCCGAAGGCCGCGGAGACCGGCAGCGCCGAGCCGGAGGCGTCCTGCAGGCGCCAGGCGCCCCGGCTTTCCACGAGCGTCACGCCCGCGCGGCCCTTGCGCCAGGCGTCGGCGCGCGCCGCCTCGGCGCCCAGGCCCGCGGTGTCGTGGTCGGCGAGGAGCTTGAGACCGGGCTCGACGACGGGAGCCGCGAGGAGCTTGCCTTCGGGGAGTCTCGCGGAAACGGTGTGATAAGCGAACGCGGGCAGGGCCGGCGCCCAGCTCTCCTGGGCGCGGGAAGCCCCGGCCAGGACGAGGAGGGCCAAGGCGAGCAGCGCGCGGGTCTTCACCCTATGAGGTTAGTCGGCGCGCCCCTCGTCGGGGAGGGCCTTCAGGGCACGCGCCCTGGGCCCTCCCCGGGGGACGGACTCAACGATTCGGCGTGTCGTAGACCGGCGGCGTGCTCTCCGGCTTTTCGGGGGACATCGGCGCGGGCTCGCTCGGCGCGGGCTCTTTCGCCGCGGGCTCGCTGGGAGCCGCGGCCGGGGCGGCGGACATGAGGCCCTCGAAGTAAGGCGAGGTCTTCCCCGCCTTCTCGAGCGATCTCACCTTCAACGCGAACGCGCGCGCGTCCAGGACGCTCCGCTGGCCTTTGACGATCTCGTCGGCGAGGTTGAGGGCCAGGAAGTTCATGCGCTCGCTGTCGGAGTGCGAGGACACCTCTCCCGCGGCCCGGTTCACCACGATCCGCTTGTCGAATTTCTCGATCTCGGCGATCTTGTCCACCGGGACCTCGCGGCTGATGACCTGCTCCAGGTGATCCTTGGTCCCGCCCATCATCGGGCGGGTGAAGCCTTCGCGGCGCAGGATGGTCTTGCGCCAGGGGGCGTTGTCCACCCAGACCAGCTGGTTCTCATCGGCGGAGCTCGGCTGCCCATAGCGCTCGATCAGGATCTTCGCCTCGTTGCGCAGCTTCTTCGGCCATTTCTTGATCGCCGTCTCCGCCGACATCGCCTGGGCGGCGTCGGCGTCGCGTTGGGCCGAGGCGAACCCCGGGGCGCAGGCCAGTACGGCCGCGAAGCCTAGCCCCGTGATGCGAAGGCGCGTCCAGGAATCAAGTTCGATCATGTGTTACCTCCTCGATGATTTTGCTGCCGAGGGCGATTGTAGCCGGCGCGGGGAGGGGGGCACCATGGAGGCTCGGCAAACGTTTGGTGCCGCGGGTGTAGCCGCGCCGCTCAGGCGGGGTACTGAGACATGACCGACTCGGCCGCGCGGCGCGTCAGGGCGTGATAGGTCGGCGCGGCGCGGGCGAAGACCTCCCGGGCGACGGCGCGTCCGGGCGCGGTTTTGCCCAGAGCCTGATACAGCGGCCGCACGTACTTCATGCGTCCGACCCGCGCCAGCATCCGGCGCGCGGGCTCGAAGGCGGGCTCGTAGCCGTTGGCGGCGGCGAGGCACAGCCACGCCGTGAGGATCTCGTAGTTCCCGCGGCCGGTCAGCTTCAGCGCGGCGTCGAGCTGGGCGCAGTCCTCGCGGCCGAGCTCGCGCGGCAGTTTCTGAAGGAAGAGGAGGATCTCGTCGGGGCGCCACTCGGCCGTTTCCGCCGCGTCGGGTCGGCGTCCCTCCTTCCACGAGCGGGCGAGCGCGGTCAGCTCCTCGAGTCGGGCGGAAACGAAGCGCGGGGCGTTCTCGGGCAGGCCGGGCCGGTCGAGCCAGGCGGGGGCGTCCACCTCGGCCAGGAGGCCGGGGAAGGCCGATTCGACGAGAGCGCAGAACTGCTCGGTGGTGACGCTCTGGAAGCGGAAGCGCTTCATGTACGACTTCACGAAGCGGTCGAACTCGGCCTCGCCGGCGGCGCGCTCGAGGGCGACGACGAAGCGCGCGCCTTTCTCGTAGGGCACGACGCTGAAGGCGTCGTCGGGATCCACGCCCTTGAGATGAGTGCGCAGGCGCGTCAGCTCGGGCTTGTCCCGGAAGCGCTCGAGCGCCTCCTCGAGCTCGCGCTGGCCGATGCCCCAGGCGAGCCCGGCGGCCTCCTCTCCGCGCAGCGCCTTGAGGATCCTCCGCTCGGCCCACACCGTGAAGCCCTCGTTGAGCCAGAAGTGCTCGGCCGTCGCGTTCGACACGAGGTTGCCGGTCCAGCTGTGGGCCAGCTCGTGCGCCACGACGTCGACGAGGCTGCGGTCGCCCGCCAGCAAGGTGGGCGTCAGGAAGGTCATGCGCGGGTTCTCCATCCCGCCGTACGGGAACGACGGAGGGAGGACGAGCATGTCGTAGCGGTCCCAGTCGTAGGGGCCGAACAGGGCCTCGGCGCGCGCGATCATCGGCTCGGTGTCGGCGAACTCCCACGCGGCGGCGGCGATGGTCGCGGGCTCCGCCCAGACCCGGCAGCGGTGCGAGAGATCCCGGCCCTCCAGTTCGCCGACGGCGAGCGCGAACAGGTAGCTCGGGATCGGCTGGGGCATGCGGAACTTGAAGGTCCGCCAGCCGGCCTCCGCGGGGCCGTCGCCGGCGGGCCCCGCGCTCATCACGGCGGTCAGGCCTTCGGGAACGGTGATCTCGGCCTCGTAGGCCACGCGCGCGATAGCGCTGTCCTGGCAGGGCAGCACGGTGCGCGCGTGGATGGCCTGGCATTGGCTGAACAGGAACGGGAGTCTCTTTCCCTCCGTCTGCTCGGGCGACAGCCACTGCAGGCCGACGGCCGCGGGGCTCGTCTCGTAGGTCAAGGTCACGGAGTTCGTGTTCGCGGGAAGCTCGAGGCGAAGGCGGCGGCCGAGGATGGGCTCCTCCGGACCGAGCGCGAAGGGCGCCGGCGCGCCGCCGTCCGTGACGGCGCTCTCGACGCTCAAGCCCTTCGTGTCGAGATCGAGAGTCCCCGCCGCGGGCCGCGCGAAGAGCAGGGTCGCCTCGCCGCGAAGGACCTTCCGTTCGAAGTCCGCCCGCAGGCGAAGACGCCAGTTTCTCGTGCGGGGCTGGGCGTCGTCGAAACAGGAGTGGGGGTCGACGCGGGCCATGCTCAGGACGGGCAGCCGCCGCCGCCGCAAGGGCCGCGGCGTCCGCACGGGAGTTCCGGCGACGGGCCTTTCGCCTTGGACGCGACCTTGGGGACGCGGTCGCTGACGCGCACGATCTCGCCGGTCTCCTTGTCGTAGCGGTAGGTGCCGGTCGCGGCCTGTCCGGCCGGGGCTTTGCGGGAGCGTTTCGCGGTCTTGGGCGGCATGAGGCGATTATACCTCGTTTGCCCGGCGCCGAAAGCCGGGGGGAGGCTCGGGTCGCCCCGAGCCTCCCCCCTACGGCGATAGGGCTTACTTCGCGCTGACCTTGTAGACGAGCCCGCGGTGCAGCACCGTCACCTCGGAGCCGAGCGCGAAGTAGCGCGCCAGCCCGGGATCCTTCGAGAGAAGGTCGAAATACGCGGCGCTGCGCGCCGCCACCGCCACCGTGCGCCGCGACGAGGCCTCCGGCGCCTCGGCGTCCGCGTCCACCCAGACCTCGCCGCGCTTGTAGAAGGTCTTGCCGCCGATCGTGCGCGTCTCGACCGAGGCGAAGCCTTTGCTCTTGTTCTCCTCGCGGGCGTCCTTCTCGAGCTTGGCCAGCATCAGCGTCGATGACGGCGCGCCGTCGAACGAGCCGGCCTTGCCTCCCGCGCCGCGCACGGCGGCGACCGACGGGACTGCGCCTTTCATCGCGCCGAAGACCATCGAGTCGGACTGCGCCTCCGCCGCGGCTCCCGGCCCGCCCATGAAGCCGCTGCGGGCCGCGTTCGCCGACAGGGCGTCGAACCGCCGGCGGGCCGCGTTCTGGACCCGGCCGAGGTCGGCGCCTTCCTCGGTGACGAGGAACGAGGTGTAAGGCGTCACGATGCCGTGCTTCTTGGCGAGCCGCACGATGGACGACACCACCTCCGGGTCCGCCGGGCGGCCGGAGAGGCGGATCAGGTCGAGCTCGTGGCCGATCTTCTGCGCGGCCCACAGCCGCGGCAAGAACGCGTGCCGGGAGTTCTCCGCCGGCAGCTCCACCGGGAACTCGAAGCGCGCGGGTTTGCCGCCCGCTTTGCCCGTGACGATCAGGGTCCCTTTGCCGCCGGAGCGGAAGCGGCCGTACAGCGCCAGCTCGCCGCCGTGGAACAGGTCGGGCACCGGCCGCGGGAAGACCTGGTCGACCTCGACGCCGTTCCACTCGATCTTCACGTCCGTCAGCGCCGGACGGGAGACCTTCTGATAGAGGGACGAGAGCTTGGCCTCGATGTCCTCGTTGGGAGCCACGTAATCGCGTGCCCCGCGGCCGGCTTCGGCCAGCTTATCGAGGAGCAAGGTGTTCACGTCCGAGCCCACGCCGAAGGAGAAGACGCGGGCGCGCAGGGCCGCGTTGTCCTGAGCGGCCTTGCGCAGCAGCGCACCCGGGTCGGTCTGCCCGATCGTCGGCACGCCGTCGGTCAGGAAGAACAGCATCGGCGTGACGCCTCCGGCCGTGTTGAGGAGCTTGAGTCCCTGGTCGAGCCCGGCCTCGATGTTGGTCCCGCCGGCCGCCTCGATGCGCTCGATGTAGCGCTTGGCCCGGGCCTTGTTCTCGGGCGTCGCGGCGAGCAGGGTCCCTTCTTCGAGCGCGCTCCAGTCGGTCGCGAAGTCCACGACGCCGAAGCGGTCCTGGGGATTGAGACGGTCGACGCACCAGGTCAGCGCTTTCCGGGCCTGCTCCATCTTGCCGCCCTCCGTCATCGAGCCGGAGCGATCCACGACGAACACGACGGCCTTCGGCGCGGCCTTGGCCTCGGCCTCGATCTTCGGCGACAGCGTGAGCAGGAAGGTGCCGTCCTCGCCGCTCTCGCGGTAGGCGAGCACGCCGGCGGCGAGCGGGTCCTCGCGCATCGAGAACGTCAGCGCCAGGTCCTGCGGGCCGGCCGAGCCCTCCTCATAGCTGATCGTCGCGCCATGCTCGCCCTCGCGGACGATGCGGGTGTCAGCGTTTGATGAAAGAATCGTGCGAAGGGGGCGGGTGGTCTTCACCGCGATCCGCGCCGAGGCCCGTCCGCCCTCGCCCTGCGTGAAGCGGGCCGAGCGCATCGGCACCGACAGCGAGACGAGGCCGCCGTTCTTGGCCAGCGTCTGCGTCATCTTGAGCGTCGCGACGATCTCGCCGCGGGGCTCGATCGGGAACACCTTCGCGCGGAACATGCGCTCGCCGATGAGCTCGAGCAGGCCGGGGTCGATGGCGCGGCTGACGATGCTCTGGTAGATCGAGGAAGCCTGGGTCGCCTCGAGGAGCTCGCCCTTCGTCTCTTTGCCGCCGATCACCATCGAGAAGCCGGACAGCGAGGCGTCGGCCGGCAGCGGCACCATCAGCACGCCCTCCAGGCGCCGGTCGGTGGGGTTGCGGAAGACGATGCGATAGGACAACTCCGCCACCTGGTCGGTGATCGTGCCCTCGACGTGATAGGCCGCCATCGTCACGGGCGAGGCGTCGGGAGGAAGGACCGGCGCCGGGCGGGGGCCGGGCATGGGCACCGGCTGCGGGAGCGTCCGCGGGCCGGGGCCCGGCAGGAACGGGTGCGGCATCGGCATGCCGGGCAGGAAGGCGCGCAGCGCGGCGTTGGCGGCGCCGATCGGCCAGGCGATGAGCTGCTGCGACGAGGCGGGAGCGGCGAGACCGAGAACGAGCAGGGCGGACAGCGCGTTGCGTTTCATGTGAGCTCCTCCGTATCGAGGAGTGGGACCCCGGCCCCGCGGAAAGGTTCCCGGTCGCGGGCCGCTAGGGCGCGAGCTTGACGACGACCGGCTTGGGGGAGAGCGTCACGGCCCGCACGCGCGCGGAGGGGTCGTCGAAGCCCGCGTCCTTATAAAGGACCACGATGAACTTCTTCCGGTTCTGCACGTCCGTGATGCCGCAGCCCGCGGGCCCGGCGAGGAAGACCGCCATCTGCTCGGGGAAGGCCACCGCCGGAGGCTCGCCGGGAAGGCCGGCGGCGGCCCAGGCGGCGGAGAGCGCCTCGGCGCTCTTGAGCGTGAGGGCTTTGACGACCGGCGCGCCGCCCTTGGCCTTGGCGGCGCCGCGCACGGCGCCGACCGCGCCGCGGGCTCGGTCGACGCGGGCCGCCTCGGGCGAGGCTTGAAGGAGCATGTACTCGCGCCCGCCGCCGGCGAGCTTCGGCTCGTCCTCGTCCTTGTCCATGATCTTCGCGATGCCCATGCGCTTCTTCTCTTCCTCGAAGCCTTGGTAGAGCCGCTCGTTGATGGCGGAGCGCTCCTCCTCGCTGCGGGCGAGATAGCCGCTGCTCCCGCCGTCGCCGAGCGCGCTCGGGGCGGGCGCGGGCGCGGCCGCGCCCGGCGCCGAGGGGGCGGCGCGGCGGGCGAAGCCGCCTTCGGCGGACGCGGGCCCGTCGGCCTCCTGGACCTCGAGGGGCTTGCCCGGGGCGCTGATGTGCTTGCCGAAGGTCGAGGCGACGCCGGCCTTTGCGCCGGCGTCGTCCTCCTTCTTCGCGGTCTGGGCCGCGAGCTCGTTGGCGGCGGCGCTCTCCGCGCTTCCGGAGGACAGGTCGTCGAGCCCCTTGTCGCGCGAGCCCATGGCGGAGAGCTGGCCGCTGACGTCGATCGAGGGAGGCGCCTCGGCGGCGCTCTTCACCGCGACCGTCTCGCTGTCCCAGCCGACCCGGGGGGCGATCAACTGCTCGGGGGCGCGGGTCTTGTCCCAGACGACGAGGGCGACCACCGCGGTCGACAGGACGAAGGCGAGGGGGCGGTAGGCGGGCGGAAGGATGAGATAGTCCCGCTCGGGCTTGGCGTCGCGGGCGCGCCGGGCTTCGAGCCGCGCCATGAACCCGGCGGGCAGCGGCTCCTTCGGCAGCCCCTTCACCGACGCGGAGACGGCGCGCAGGGCTTCGAGCTCGAGGCGCATCTCCTCCGAGCGCGACAGTTCCCCCTCGAGGGTCGCGCGCTCCGAGTCGAGGAGCGCGCCGTCGAGATAGGCGGACAGCTTTTCGCGGATGGCGTCGTTCATGCGGATACCTTGACGAGCAGAGTCTTGAGTTTGGCGCGGGCGCGGAACAAACGCGACTTCACAGTGCCTTCGGCGAGACCCAACACCTCGCCGATCTCCCCGTAGGAGCGTTCCTCGATCTCGCGCAGGACGACGATGGCCCGGTCGTCCGCGTCGAGCTGAAGCAGGGCTTTCTGCACCACGGCGGCCGTTCCCTCCTTTTCGAGCTCCGTGTCGAGCGGCGCGTCGTTGCCTTTCGGCTCGTACACCGGCTCGTCATCGTCTTCGTTTCCGAACGACCCGAACGAGATCGTCTTCCAGAACCCCCGGCTTTTTTCGGCCCGCACCCGGTTCTTCCAGGTGTTGACCGTGATCGTGTACACCCACGTCGAGAGCTTGCTGTCGCCCCGGAACTTCGGCAGGGCCTTCAAGGCCCGGATCAAGGCGTCCTGCGCGAGATCCTCGGCGTCCGAGCGGTTGCCGGTCAGGCGCAGCGCCACGTTGAACACGAGCGGAGAGTGCTCATCGAGGAACTGCTGCTCGCTCACCGGTTGTTGTGACCCTGGGGAGGTCAAAATGTTCCTTAGCGGGCGTAGGTTTTGACGTCGGCGGCGACCGTGAACGGCGCGCCGGTCAGGGCTTTCACGGCGTCGACGGTGGCGTCGGGCGAGAGCGCCGACAGGACGAGGCCGTCCTTGGTCAGGTCGAAGGTCGCGAGCTCGGTGACGATGGTGTTGACGACGGCTTTGCCGGTCAAAGGCAAAGTGCATTTCTTGAGAATCTTGGGCTTGCCGTCCTTCGTCGCGTGCTCCATCGCGACGATGACGCGCTTGGCGCCGGCGACCATGTCCATGGCGCCGCCCATGCCCTTGACCTTCTTGCCCGGGATCATCCAGTTGGCGAGGTCGCCGTCCTCGGAGACCTCCATCGCGCCCAGGACGGTCGCGTCGAGGTGGCCGCCGCGGACGATCGCGAACGAGTCGTGCGAGCCGAAGTACGAGCAGCCGGGGAGCTCGGTGACCGTCTCCTTGCCGGCGTTGATCAGGTCGGGGTCCTGCTCGCCCTCGTGCGGGTAGGGGCCGTAGCCGAGCATGCCGTTCTCGGTGTGCAAGGTGACTTCCACTCCGGGCTTCAGGAAGCCGGGGATGAGCGTCGGGATCCCGATCCCGAGGTTGACGTAGGAGCCGTCCTCGAGCAGAGAGGCGGCCTGGCGGGCGATGACGACGCGGGAGTCCTTGGGCTCAGACATGGGCGGCGGCCCTCCTCAAGGTCAGTTTCTCTATTGGTTTCTTGTAGGTCGGCCCGGTCAAGACCGCGTCGACGTAGATGCCGGGCGTGTGGATGTGCTCCGGGTGCAGCCCGCCGACGTCGGTGAGGTGCTCGACCTCCGCGACGACGTAGTCGGCGGCGGTGGCCATGACTTGGTTGAAATTGCGCGCGGTCTTGCGGTACTCGAGGTTGCCGAGGACGTCGCCCTTGTACGCCTTGATGAAGGCGAAGTCGCCCTTGAGCGGCTTCTCGAACACCATCCAGCGCCCGTCGATCTGGCGGGTCTCCTTGCCCTCGGCGACGGGCGTGCCGTAGCCGGTCGGGGTGAAGAAGCCGCCGATGCCGGCGCCGCCGGCGCGCAGGCGCTCGGCCAAGGTCCCCTGCGGGTTCCACTCCACCTCGATCTGCTTGGTGAGGGTCATCTCCTCGAAGGCCTTGCACTCGCCGCCGTAGGACATGATCATCTTGCGCACGCGGCCGGCGCGCAGCAAAGTGCCTATTCCAAAATCGTCGAGGCCGGCGTTGTTGGAGACCAAGGTGAGGCCCTTGGCGCCGCCGTCGAGCAAGGCGGGTATGAGGTTCTCGGGGAGGCCGCACACGCCGAAGCCTCCGAGGAGGATGGTCGCGCCGTCCTTCACGCGCGAGACCGCCTCTGCGGCGGTGGAGATGGCTTTATTCATCGGGACGACCTCCAGAAGGAATCGACGCCCGGCGCCGGGCGGATGACCGCCTCGGCGCCGAGCGTCGAGCTGATCAGGCGACGGCGAGGGCTTTCTTGGCCTTGGCGCCTTTGCCGAGGACTTCCTCGCGCAGGGCGACGGCCTTGTCCGTCTTCTCCCACTCGAACCCCTTCTCCGTGCGGCCGAAGTGGCCGTACGCGGCGGTCTGGCGGTAGATCGGGCGGCGCAGCTTGAGGGTGTCGATGATGCCCTTCGGCGTCAGCGGGAACAGCTTGCGGACGGCGGCCTCGATGCGCATCTCATCGGCGGAGCCGGTGCCGTGCGTGTCGAAGTAGACGCCGACGGGCTCGGCGACGCCGATCGCGTAGGCGAGCTGGACCGTGCACTCCTCGGCGAGGCCGGCGGCCACGACGTTCTTGGCGATGTAGCGGGCCATGTAGCAGGCCGAGCGGTCGACCTTCGTCGGGTCCTTGCCGGAGAACGCGCCGCCGCCGTGCGGGGCGCGGCCGCCGTAGGTGTCCACGATGATCTTGCGGCCGGTCAGGCCGGTGTCGGAGGCGGGGCCGCCGACGACGAACTTGCCGGTGGGGTTGATCAGGAACCGCGTCTTGTCGTCGATCAGGCGCTTGCCGAGGACGGGGCGGATGACGGTGTCGATGATCTCCTTGCGCGACTTCTCGGTGATCTGGTCGCCGGTCTTGTCGAGGATCTCCGGTCCATGCTGGGTCGAGAGCACGACGGTGTCGACGCGGACGGGGCGGCCGTCGAGGTACTCGACGGAGACCTGCGACTTTCCGTCGGGGCCGAGGTAGGAGAGCTGGCCGGACTTGCGGACGTCGGCGAGCTTCTTGACCAGCTTGTGGGCGAGCATGATGGGCAGGGGCATGAGCTCGTCCGTCTCGCGGCAGGCGTAGCCGAACATGATGCCCTGGTCGCCGGCGCCACCGGTGTCCACGCCCTGGGAGATGTCGGGGGACTGGCGGCCGATGGCGTTGAGGATGGCGCAGGAGTTGGAGTCGAACGCGTACTCGGGGCGGGGGTAGCCGATGTCCTTGACGACGTCGCGGACGATCTGGTCGATGTCGAGCATCGCCTTCGTGGTGATCTCTCCACCGACGATGACGAGGCCGCGGGCGACGAAGGTCTCGCAGGCGACGCGGCTCATGGGATCGATCGTGAACACGGCGTCCAGCACGGCGTCGGAAATCTGGTCGCAAACCTTGTCGGGATGGCCTTCGCTGACCGACTCGGAATTGAAGAAGTACTTGCCCTTGCGCTGCATGCTTGAGTCCTCCGGGCCGTGCTTTGGGCGGCTTTGCCGCCGACGGCCGTCACGCGGATTATACAAATTTACGACGAGAAACGACCTGCCGCCCGGGCTTTTTGTATCGGCCATGCGGCCGCCCTAGGTCCCGATCATGCCGTTGGCCCTTGGTCCTTTCGAGCTTCACCTGCATTCCCCGCCCGATTTGCTAGCCTTGCGCCGTGGATGACCTCGCCGCGCGGGGACGCGCGATCCTGGAGGCCGGGCGCTCCGGCGCTCTCTCGACGCATTCGGTCGAGAGGCCGGGCTTTCCTTTCGCGTCCCTGGCGCCGTACGCCCTCGACGACGTATCCCGGCCCCTGCTCCTCCTCAGCGGCCTGGCCGTGCACGCCCGCAACCTTGCGGCCGATCCGCGCGCCTCTCTGATGGTGGCGGAGGGCGACGCGCAGGCCTCGGGACGCGTCACCGTCGTCGGGCGCGCCGTCCATCTCTCGGGCGCCCAGGCCGACGCCGCGCGGGCCGCCTATCTCGCCCGACATCCCGAGGCGAAGGCGTGGGCCTCCTTCGGCGACTTCGCGTTGTGGCGCCTCGAGCCCGAGGATTCCTATGTCGTCGCGGGCTTCGGCTCCGCGGGCTGGACCGGAGGCCGCTAGTTCGGCTTCCCGTCGATGGCGGGCTCGGCGACCGCCACCAGATTCTCGTCCGGGTCCAAGAAATACGCGGTGCGATCGCCCCAAGGCCTCGGCGACAGCGCGCTGACCAGGACCGCGCCGGACTTCCGCAGTCTCGCGGCGGCGGCCTGGGCGTCCGAGACCCGGAAATACAGTTCGAACCTGAATCCCTTGTCGCCCGGACGTATCCGGCCCCGTTCTCCGGCGATCCGCCCGATCACGCCGCGCGCGATGATGGACAGGTGGGACTGCCCCGCCCCGAATTGGACGTAATCGCCTTCGTCGGCTTGAACGGGAAGCCCCACGACGTCCCTGTAGAAGACCTTCAGCCTCTCCACATCATCCGTCACGACGACGGGCAGCAATCCGGTGACCATGGGTTCCTCCGCGCGAGTCGAGACCGCAAGTACGCAACACAAAGACAAGGCGTTGAGGATCGCGCGCACGAGGGCCGCGGTCTTGGGGTGAGCCGCCAGCTCCCGGGCTTTGCGCGTTCCGGAGCCGGTCGCCACATAGAACCGCCAGCCCACCTCGAGCAGAGTGACAGGACGCGCCTCGGGCGCGAATCCCCGCTCGGCGTCGACTGTCGCGAGACAGGCGATCGCGCGGCGGGGCTGAGGGAAGAGACTGCGGATCTCGGCTTCGAGTTCGGTGTTCATGCCCAAACTCTAGGCTTTTCGCCGGGAAGCCGCTCGGAAAATATTGCGGTACTGCGAGGGCGGCATTCCGGCGTGGCGCTTGAAGGCTTTGTTGAACGCCGAGATATCGGCGAAACCGACGTCGAAAGCGATCTCCGTCACGGCTTGCGCGCCGGACTGAAGCTTCTGTTTCGCGACGTCGACTCGAAGACGGTTGAGATACTGGATCGGAGTGATGCCGGTCTTCTCTCGAAAGGCGCGCACGAAATGGAACTTGCTGAGGCCGGCGCGGCTCGCGACCTGCTGCAGATCCAGATCCGGCGAGCTCATTTCATCGCGAAGGGCCGCCTGCGCGCGCGCGACGGGGCCCGGGTAGTAGCCTTTCCGCTCCAGAGCGCGAAGCTCGGCGCTCGCGCCGTGCTTGAGCCCGGTCGTGAGCTCGATCACCAGTTCGGTCAGCGCACAGTCGATGGCGACATGGGAGGATCCGGGGGCGGCCGCGGCGCTGAAAAGAGCGGCGAGGGCGGCCTTAAGGGTCGGAGAGGGTCGGACCAGAGCGTCGTCGAAGACGAGCTCGTCGGTATTCATCCGAACGTCCGAAAGGAGGTCGTCGACGAAGCCCGGGTGGATGATCACCGCGCGCAGATCGCGGAGGTCGGGGTTCGCGGAGCATTCCTCCACATGACGCTCGCGCGCGTTGAACACCATGAGGGCGTCGTCCGCGACGACCCAGCTTTTGCCGCGAAAACGCCGCTGATGACGCGTGCCCCCGGAGGCGAAGCAGAGCTCGAGGCCGGAATGCTCGGCGTCCGAATGCTCGTAGTAGCCGGCGGTGGCGACCCTCAGCGTCGTGCAAAGCCCGAAGTGATCCCGGCGGTCGGTGGTGCAGGAGCCCGGTTCCATCGCGTCCAATTTTAACATGCATTCGCGCTCCGCGGCGCGACAGACGGCGCCTTGATGCGCCGGAAAACTAATTCGACCGGCCGTCGATGGCGGGTCCGGCCGCCGTCAGCGCGGTTCGCGTGGGCTCGATCGCCCAGGCGGCGGGCTTGTCCCGGTCGGTGACGGCGAACAGGAGCTTGCCGTCCTTCGGGTCGGTCCCCAGGAAGCGGCCTTCGTGCGAGCTCCACGGCACGCTCCAGCGCTGGCCGCCCTTCTCCGCCACGAGCAGGACGCGCGGGGAGAGGAAGTCCTTGCCCGTGTCGTTGCGCCGGCTCGGGTCCTTGGCGATCGCGTATAGGCCGCGTTCGTTCTCGACGGCGGTCTCGATCTCGCCCTCGGCCTCGAGCAGGGGAGAGCGCCGGCCCGTCCGGGGATCGCCGGACTCGAGGACGAAGGTCCCGCTCTCCGACATCCAGCGCGCCGACAGCGCGCTCCCGTCGAGGCGGACCGCCAGCGGGGCGCCGGTCAGCGCCACGCGCCACTCGGCGGCCCGGCTGCCGTCGCGCAGGTCGTAGACCGTCATGCGCGGCCGCGCGGTCTGCCTCTCGGAGACGACGAGATAGGGCTCGTCGAGCAGAAGCCCCCGCCACGCCGCGGGACCATCGAGGACGCCTTCCGCTCCGGACGGGCCGAAGGCCTTCCAGCGGAGGCCGTCCTTGACGTTCCAGACGGCGACGGGGTCCGGCGACCAGGCGGGGTGGGCGATCGCGGCGGCGCCGGAGACGCCGATCGGGTCCTCGGAGACGATGCGGCCGTCCTTCGAGTCCACGACGAGGACGACGCGCTGCGACGGCTCGCTGCGCGAGGCGGCGTTGACGGCGATCTTGCCGGCGTCGATCAGGACCTTCCCGCCGTCCCGCGCGAGAGCGAGGCGGTCGCCGAGCACGAAGCCCTTGAGGCGCCGCCGGGTCCGCGAGCCGCTCGCCAGGTCCCGCACGACGAGGTAGGTGCGGTCGGGGAAGCGCCCGTCGATGAAGGCCAGGCGACGCGAACCGGGACTCCAGGCGAAGCCCTGGGCGGCGTAGGAGCCGTCGAGCCGCTCCACGCCGGGCGGCAGGGGCGCCGAGCACGCGGCGAGCAGCGCGAGAAGGATCGCGCCCCTCATCGGGCTAAGACCGGATGTTGAGGACGGCCGCCTCGTAGACGGAGATGTTCTCGCGGACCTGGCCGTTGGGGCCGATGATGCAGTTGGTCAGGCGGACCTTCTCGCCGACGGTGACGTTGTCGAAGAGGAGGCAGGTGTCGAGGCTGGCGCCTGCGCCGATCTGGGCGCGGTCGCCGATCACGGTGCCGGGCCCGATCTTCGCGTCGGCGGCGATGCGGCAGCCCTTGCCGATGATGACGGGCGCGATGAGCTTGGCCTTGGGGTCGACGACGGTGCCTTCCTGGACCCAGACGCCCTTGCGGATCTCGACGCCGGGGATGTTGATCTTGGCGCGGCGCTCGAGGCAGTCGGCCTGCGCGCGGCGGTACTCGGTCAGGTTGCCGACGTCGCACCAGTAGGCGTCGGTCTCGTACGCGTAGATCGGCTTCTTCAGCTTGAGGAGCTTGGGCCACAGGTTGTGGCCGAAGTCGAAGGCCTTGCCCTTGGGGATCAGCTTCAAGACCTCGGGCTCGAAGAGGTAGATGCCGGTGTTGACCTTGTTGGAGAACACGTCGCCCCAGGAGGGCTTCTCGAGGAAGCCCTTGATCCTCTGGCCGCCGTCGGTCAGCGTCACGCCGTACTCGAAGCGGGCTTCGACGCGCTTGGTCGCCATCGTGGCCATCGAGCCGCGCTTGCGGTGGAAGTTCCACATCGCGGTGAGGTCGATGTCGGACAGGCCGTCGCCGGACATGACGAAGAACGGGCCGTCCTTGAAGAAGGCCTCGGGCTTCTTGATCGCGCCCGCCGTGCCCATCAGCTTGGGCTCGTGCGAGTAGTGGATCTTGAGGCTCCAGCGCGAGCCGTCGCCGCAGTAGCCGCGCACCTGCTCCGGGTGCATGTGCAGGTTGATCATCACTTCCTGCACGCCGTGCTTGAGGAGGTTGTCGAGGACGTGGTGGATGACGGGCCGGTTGACGACCGGCACCATCGGCTTCGGGGTCTCGTAGGTCAGCGGGCGCAGGCGGGTGCCCGCGCCGGCCGCCAGGACCATCGCCTTTTTAGGGAACATGTCTTAGGCGTTCAGGTTCGGAGCGACCCACTTCTTGGCCATGTCGAGCAGGCCCTGCGTGCGCTCGGCCTTGTCGCTCTCGGCGTAGACGCGCATGAGGGGCTCGGTGCCCGACGGGCGCATCAGCAGCCAGTGGCCGTCCTCGAGGACGATCTTGAGGCCGTCGATGGAGATGAGCTCCTTGATCGCGGTGCCGAGGAGCTTCTTCGGCAGCTTCTTGACGAGCTTCTGCGTCCAGAGCGCCTTGTCGGCGACGGCCTTGTGGATGCGGTAGTCGATGCGCTTGTAGTGCGAGGCTCCGAAGCGGGTCTCGACTTCCTTCCAGAGCTGGGAGGGCGTCTTTCCGGTGACCGCCATCATCTCGAGCATCAGCAGCGCGGTGAGCATGCCGTCGCGCTCCGCGATGCCGCCCTTGGTGGCCCAGGCGTAGCCGCCGGACTCCTCGCCGGCGATGTCGGCCTCGCCGGCGGCGATGCGCTCGGCGACGTGCTTGAAGCCGACCGGGAGCTGCTCGAAGGGGATGCCCTTCTCCTTGGCGATGCGCTCGGCCAGGTAGCCGAGGGAGACGGACTGCACGATCTTCTTGGCGTACTTTTTCTTCTCGGTCAGGTAGAGGACGATCATCGGGAAGACCTGGCAGGGCGTCAGGTACTTGCCGTTCTCGTCGACGAGGCCGAAGCGGTCGGCGTCCCCGTCGAGCGCGAGGCCGACGGACGCCTTGTTGCGCTTTACCGCCTCCGACAAAGCCCCTAGATACTGCTCGATGGGCTCGGGGTGGACGCCGCCGAACAGGGGGTCGTGCTTGCCGCGGATCTCGACGAGGTTCTTGGGGCCGATGACGTCGGCCATCAGGCCGGCGCCGGCGCCGTGCATGTAGTCGATGACGATCGGCTTCTTGATCTTCGCCTTGATCTTGGGGAGGTCGGCGCGCGCCTTGAGGTACTGCAGATAGACGTCGCGGAAGGACTTCGTCTTGATCTCGGCGGCGCGGGTCGGCGCGGTGCGGTCCACCCAGGCCTCGACGCCCCGGGTCACGGGCTCGAGCGCGGCGCGGCCGTCGATCTTGATCTTGACGCCGTTGTACGACGGCGGGTTGTGGCTCGCGGTCACCATGACGCCGACGCCGCCGAGCTTCTTGGTCATGTAGCTGACGGCGGGCGTGGGCAGGGCCTCGGCCATGAGGACCGGGTGCATCTGGTTGGCCTCGAGCACCTTGGCGATCTCGCGCGCGAAGGCGTCGGACTGGAAGCGCTTGTCGTAGCCGATGACCATCGGGCCGGCGAGCGGGCCCTTCTTGTCCTTGATCTGCTCTTCCTTGACGTAGTCGGCGATCGCCTGGGCGACGCGGCGGCAGTTCTGGAAGGTGAAATCACGCGCGATCACGCCGCGCCAGCCGTCCGTGCCGAACTTGATGGGGTCTGCCATGTTATTTGCCTCTCCGTCCGTAGTCGTCCTGCAGGCGTACGACGTCCCACAGTTCGGGCGTGGACACCTCGATGAGGGTCACGCGCCCTTTCGGCGCTTCAAACCGGTGGATCGTCCGGGGCGGGATGGTGAACGCCGCGCCGGGGCCGACGGTCCTCGTCTTCTTGCCGAGCAGGAGCTTGAGGCGGCCCCGCAGCACCATCAGAGTCTCGTGCTTGCGGCGGTGCAGCTGGAGGCTCAGGCGATGGCCTTTCTCGATGACGAGGAGCTTGCCGACGTATTTCTTGGTGCGGGCGAAGATCATCTCATGTCCCCAGGGCTTGGGGACCCGCTCCACCGCGCCGTTCCTCGCCGCGCTCATAGCTGGCTGTAGCCCCCGACCGTGGAGCCGCCGGCCAGCGCCGTGCCGGGGCCGAGCACCGCGTGGGTGCCGACTCGCGCCTTCGGCCCGACGATGCAGCGCTCGAGGCGCGCGCCGTCGCCGATCGCCGCTCCGTCGAGCACGACGCAGTCCGTGAGCTGGGCGCCGCGGCCGATGACGACCTTCGAGCCGAGGCTCACCGCCCCCGAGAAGCGGGCGAAGGGGGCCACCTTCGTGCCGGGGCCGGCCGTCACGCGCGCGCCGTCGGCGTTCTTGAACGGGCGGGCTCCGGAGCCGGGCTTGAAGGGCGTGCGGCCCTGGAGCAGGTCGAGGTGCACCTGCAGATAGGCGTCGACGGAGCCGATGTCGATCCAGTAGCCGGGCGCGACATAGCCTGAGATCCGCGCCCCGGCCGCCAGGCGCTCGGGAAAGAGGCCGCGCTCGAGGGAGTAGGGCTTGCCCTGGGGGAGATGGGCGAACACGGACGGCTCGAACAGGTAGGCGCCGGCGTTGACCGAGTTGGTCGTCACCTCGTCCCAGGACGGCTTCTCCAGGAAGCGGCGCACCATGCCCTTGTCGTCGGTGATCACGAGGCCGTAGCGGGTCGGGTCCTTCACGCGGGTCAGCGCGATCGAGATCTCCGCGCGGCGGGATCGGTGGAACCGCATGAACGCGCCGAGGTCGAAGGCGTTGAGCACGTCGCAGTTGAGGGCGAGAGTCGTCCCTTTCAGGTAGGGCTCGGCGTTCTTGATCGCGCCGCCGGTGCCGAGGGGGATGCGCTCGCGCACGTAGGTGATCTTGAGGCCCAGGCGCCGCCCGTCCCCGAAGGCGCGGCGGAAGGTCTCCGCCCGGTAGGAGGTGCAGAGCACCACTTCCCGGACCCCGTGCCGGCTGAGGACTTGGAACTGGTACTCGAGGAAAGGGCGGTTCATGACGGGCAGCAGCGGCTTGGGCGTCTCCAAGGTGAAGGGACGCAGCCGGGTGCCCATGCCGCCGATGAGGATGACCGCTCTCACGCTCCGCTTCGCTCCGCGTGATTTTCTTTCATAAGGCGGGATTCTACAAAAATAGATTAACAAGGTGTCGGGCTTCCCGGTCTATATTTATTATGATGGTCGCTCCTATATGGCCCAGAACATCTACGTCCCGCCGTCCCAGGCGACGAACCGCAAGACCTTGGTTTTCAGCCTGCTGGGGTTGGTGCTGTTCATGGCCGCCGAAGCGCTGCTCCTGCGGTCCTATATCCGCACGGACACCCGGCCTCCGTCCTGGGACCAGTCGATCCACATGGAGATCGCGCTCGATTATCGCGAGGCCCTCAAGGAAGGCCGCCTCTCGGACGCCTGGTACCTCGCTCCGAAGCCGGGGATGCCGCCCTTCCCGCCCGCCTACCACCTTCTCCTCATGCGCGCCTACGCCTCGCCCGACCCCGCCCACGCGGCGCTCTGGGTCAACTGGTTCTACCTGGCCCTCCTTTCTATCTCGATCTTCGCCGTCGCCTGGCGCTTCCGCCCCGACGAGACCGCGCTGGCGGCCGTCGTCCTCTTCGCCGCGTCGCCCGCGGTCCAGGACCTGCTGACGACCCAGCTCGTGGATCTGCCGCTGGTGGCCTTGGCCGCCGCCGCCTATTGGGCCCTCCTCGCCTCCGACGAGTTCACGCGCTGGCTCCCGTCCCTGATCTTCGGCGTGCTGCACGCCGCGGGCATGCTGCACAAGTGGTCCTTCTTCAGCTATATGTTCCCGGCCTACCTGGTCGCCCTGCGCGCCTTCCGCGACAAGCGCAGCGCCGTGATCATGCTCACGGCCGCCGCCGCGTCCGCCGGGCTGATCGTCCCGTGGTACTCGGCGCATATCGCGCTCCTCCCTTCCCGCCTGGTGCAGGCCTCCAGCGATTTCGCGATCTCGGTGTGGACCCCCGGGGCCTGGCTCGTCTACGCCAGCCAGGCTTCGAACGCCATCGGCCCGATCGTGTGGCTCCTCGGCACGATCGGCCTGCTCGCCCCTCAGTACAAGCGCAACCGGGACCAGGGCTGGGTCCTGCTCGCCTGGTTCGCCACCAGCTACGTCTTCTGGACGGTGGTCCCCAACCGCCAGCTGCGCTTCCTGCTGCCGGGCCTCGTTCCCATCGCCGTCGGGTTCTGCTCGACCTGGCCCAAGCCGGTGACCTGGGGCGCGGCGCTCCTCCAGCTGGTCTGTCTGGTCAACTTTTTCGGCGGCTGGGTCGGCCCGGTCACGCTGGACCTGGCCTACTACAAGCCCCAGTTCTTCCAGAACCGCCCGGCGGCGAAGGTGGATTGGAAGACGGAGGAGATCCTGCGCCGCATCGAGGCGGAGCGCGACCCCGCGAGGCCCATCACCAACGTGACGCTCGTCGCCAACGACGAGTATTTCAACGCGCCGACCTTCCACTGGATGCAGCGCCGGCTCGGCCTCGAGCACGTGCGCATGCGCGGCGTCAACCGGCGCCTGTCCGAGCTCTCCGAGTTCGTGCTGCTCAAGGACCCCAAGGTGGGCCCGCCGACCGTCGTCTTGGGCCTGCCCGAGGCCTCGGCGGAGATCCGGGACCCGAAGACCTGGTTCGGCCGCGCCTACGAGGAGATCGCGCGCTGGCCGCTGCCCGACTCCAACAGCGCGATCCTCTACCGCCAGCGCCGGGGCCTGAAGAAGCCGTACGAGGGCAAGTTCCTCGTCTACCAGCACTACTCCTCGGGCAAGGTCGTCGTCAAGGACCTCAAGGCGAATTTCGGGCCGTGGGACAAGGAAAAGTCGGTGTACACGACGATGAGCCTGAACGTCGGCCAGCTCAACCTCCGCGGCCTCATCCTCAACGGGACGGACATCGACCTGGTCAACGTCGGCTTCATCCCGATCATGAAGAAGGAGCGCGAGGACGACTGGGTCGACATCCGGCTGCTCCGCCTGGAGCGCCTGCGGATCCGGTCGCTCGACGTGGGCGCCGACGAGCTCAAGGCGTTCCTCTCCGAGCGCGTGAAGGGCCTCTCCGTCGACGAGCTGTCCCTCGACAAGACCGTGCGGATCAGCGGCTCCTACAACGGCAAGCCGGTCTCCGCCGAGGCGGGGCTTCAGCTCCTCGACATGCCGCGGCGCCTGAAGATCGACATCATGTCCGTGCGTCTCGCCGGGCTGACCGTCCCGCTCTCGGTGTTCAAGGAGATCAAGGAGCTCACCATCCCCCTGTATCCGAACCCCGAGACGCCTTTCGCCATCGAGATGCCCGGGCTCACGATCGCCAACGGCCGCCTGACGATCCCCTAGGCCGCGGCGCCGTCAGCGCGCGAAGAACGGGCCGGCCTTAGCTTCCAGCAGGCGTATCAGCTCGGAGTCCATGTAGCCGTAGTCGTCGGGGATGCCGAGGCAGACGACCTTCTTTCCCTTCAGGCAGGAGCCGAAT
>JACPFR010000034.1 GCA_016182905.1 Elusimicrobiota bacterium | reverse complement strand
GCCGTCGGCGAGCGATTCCTTGAGGATGTTGGCGGCGTCGGTCGAGCCCGCGGAGTCCCCGGCGCCGACGAGCATGTGGATCTCGTCGATGAAGAGCAGGACGCGGCCGTTGGACTTCTTGGCCTCGTCGAGGATGGCGACCATGCGCTCCTCGAACTGGCCGCGCAAGGTGGTGCCGGCGACGATCTTGGTCAGGTCGAGCTTGACGACGCTGCGTCCCTCGAGCTCGGGGAGCTCGCCCTTGGCGATCAGCAGCGCCAGGCCGTTGGCGACGGCCGTCTTGCCCACGCCCTTCTCGCCGATGATCAGCGGGTTGTTCTTCTCCACGCGCAGCAAGGTCTTCACGATCTGGCGCATCTCCGCCTTGCGGCCGATCATCGGCGGGATCTTGCCGTCGACGGCCTTGCCGGTGAGGTCGATGCCGTACTTGGTCAGCGCGGGATAGTCCCGGGCGGAGAGCGGGCGCCAGCCCGACGGATGCGGGGCGGGGGCGTCGCGGTCGGCCTGCTCGTCGTCCTCGGCCGTCATGCCGCTCAGGAACTGGCGCGTCTGCATCACGCCCTGCGTGATCAGCGGATCGGTATGGCCGCCGAGCGCGTCGCGGAAGGCGGGCAGCGACGCGGCGGCGTTGAGGGCCTTGTGCGAGGCGGTCGTGATGCGCTGGCGGCGCTCGGCCGAGTAGTAGGCGTGGTCGAGCCAGGCCTGGGCCTGGCGTATCCCCGCGAGGCGGGCCTCGTCGCCCTTGAGCGCCTCGGCCTGACGGCGGACGACGTCGGCGGCGGCCTCGAGCTTGGCGTTGGCCAGCGCGATGAGGACCTGCTGGTAGGCCTTCGCCTCGTTGCTGAGCTGGGCGCGCGCGTCGAAGTAGCGGTGGTGCAGGGCGTCGAGGCGGGCGACGGCCTTCAGGTGGCTCTCGAGGCCGGGCTCGTTGACCAGCTTGATCGCGTCGACGGCCTCGTTGTGCAGGTCCCACAGGCCGTCGCGATCGCTCTCCGCCTGGTCGCGGAGGTCGAAGGAGACCACCTTCCCGTTGGCGAGGACGAGCGCCTCGCCGCGCGCGGCGAGGGCCGAGACCGAGGCGGCCATCTGCTCGGTATCGAGGTCGAGGGACCTGCCCGCGCGCATGATCGTCTCGCGCGTGACGGTCTCGCCCGGGGCGGTGCGGGCGCGGATCTCGGCGGCGAACGCCGCGGCCTGCTTGTCGGTCGGCTTCCAGGAGCCTTCGGGCGCCGGCGCCTTCGACGACGGCCCTTCGTACAGGAAATCCTTCGGATCGTATTTCTCGAGCAGGTCGAGCGCGGCGATGTAGCCGTCGGCGACCTCGTCCGCGGCCGCGCCGCCGTCCTCTTCCCGGGGGTTGAGCGAGCCGACCAAGGCGACGAGCTTGCGGTGGATGCTCTTGGGCATCGCCGGGACCTTGCCGGTCTGGTAGGTCGCGGTCTGGAGCCACTCGCGGACCTCGGCGACCTCCATGGCGCGCCGGGCCAGGTTCAACGGGAGCGGGTCGCGGCTCTCGAGGTCCTTCTGGTGGGCGAGGAGGAGGCCGGAGACGAACTCGAGGGTCGCGTTGGCGCGCAGGACCCTGGCTTCCTCGAGCTGGGGAAGGCCGGCCTTCTCGTAGGCCGCGACGGCGCGGTCGGCCTTGGCCACGGCGCGGGCGTGGTCGGAGGAGCTGCCGCTGTTCATCAGCACGGCCGCGTTGCTCGCCAGGGAGTCGGCGGGGTCCGCGCCGGGCGCCTCGGCGCGGGCGCGGAAGCTGTGATAGACGGCGTCGCGGTTGTCGCGGATCGCGAGGTGGCCCTCCCGGACCAGCTCGGTGAACGTCTCGCCGGCCTTGTCGGCGTCCATCCCGAGGCGCGCGCCGATCTTGCCGACCTCGTCGTAGGAGATCACCGTGCCCGGCGCCGCCGCGTTGCGGATGGCGGCGAGGAAGGAGGCTTTCGCCCCGGGCGTCGGGGTCCAGCCGAGCGTGCCGGCCAGGCCCAGCAGGGGCAGGACGCTCGCCGCGGTGTCGGAGCCGAGCGCCCAAAGCAGCGCCCCCGCCCCGAGCGTCGCGGCGGCGAGCCAATACTTGCGGATGAAGGAGACGAATCCCGCGTTCGCGGCGGGGATCGGCGGGACGGCCTTCGAGGCAGGGGCGGAGCGTTGGTTTATCTCAAGAAAAACGTGCTCCGCGCCGGTCGCGGCGCCTTGAGGGCTCACGAAGGACGAGACTTCGCGACGCTCCGCGTTGCCTTCGAAGGCGGCGCCGGCGCGCTCCTTCGCCTCGGCCCCGCCCATGTTCGGGGCCAGCTTCGCGGCCTGAACGGCCGCGACGTCGAGGGCTTCACGCGGGGCGGGCTTGGCCGCGGCGGCGGCGACGGGCTTCAGCGCGGCCGGGGCGATCGCGGGCGCGGCGAGCAAGGACGGCGTCAAAGACGCGGGAGAGAGGATCAGGGAAGGGGCTGAATAGGAAGGCCCGCTCCCCGGCTGAGCGAGCCTAGGAGCGAGCCCCGCTTCTACCGCTACGGAGACCCGCGCCACGCCGGCGGCGAAAACCGGGCCGGGCGCCGCCATCGCGAGCGCGATGGCGGCCGCCAGGACCCGGCGCGGGGGCGTCACTGCTTCTTGTCCGCCGTGAACGCGTTCTTCTGCGCGTCCCAGTCGATCTTGACCGCGTCGCCCTCGCCGATGCGGCCCTCGAGCTCGGCCTCGACGATGGCGTCGGACAGCTGGCGCTCGACGATCTGCTTGAGGGGCCGCGCG
>JACPFR010000033.1 GCA_016182905.1 Elusimicrobiota bacterium | reverse complement strand
CGAGGCCCAGCCCGCCGCGGAGCGCGCCCGCGCGGTGGCCCTGCTCGGCGAGGCGCTGACCGGCTATCTCGCCGACAAGCTCGGCCGGCCGGCGGCGGGGCTGACGCTCAAGGCCGTCTCGGCCGCCCTGCAAGGCCGCAAGGCGGCGCCGGCCGGACTCGCGCGCCTGCGGTCGGTGTGGGAAGAGCTCGACTTGCTGCGCTACGCCCCGGGCGGGGCCGGTCAGGCCGAGGTCAAGCGCCTCGCCGACGAGATCCGGGCCCTCGCGCTCGCCTTCGACAAGGAGCTCCGCTCATGATCGCCCTTCTCCTCGCCGCCGCGCTCGCCTCGCCGGACGCGGCCGCCGCGCCCGCGACGTACGACCAGGCGAGGGCCGCCTACGACGCGGGCGATCACGACCGGGCCGCCGCCGCATTCGCCGCGCTCCTCGCCGCCGATCCCGGCGACCCCGCTCTGCACTACGACCTCGGCAACGCCCTGCTCAAGGCCGGCAGGCTCGGACGCGCCTCCGCCTCGTATCAGCGCGCCTTCGACCTCGACCCGCGCGACGGCGACGGGCGTCACAACCTCGACTTCGTCCTGAAGCGCTCCGGAGAGGAGCTGGCCCCTCCCGGCATCCCCGCGCCCGCGTTCGCGGCCTTCACCGCGCTGTCCGCCCGCGAGCTGGCGGGCCTGCACTGGCTCGCGGCCTGGGCCGCCATGATCCTCGCGGCCCTGACCTTGCTCGGGAACGTCGAGCGGCGCGAGGCGCTGCGCGACTGGCTCCTCGGCGCCGCCGCCGCCTGGGTCCTGTTCGGCCTCTGGTGGGCGGGCCTGCGCGCCGTGCTGCCGCCCGGGCGAGGGGTCATCGTCGCCGGCCGCGCGGAGCTGCGCAACGGGCCGGGCGAGAAGTTCACCGTCGGCTACACCGCTCCCGAGGGCCGCCGCGTCCGCGTCCTGGCGGAGAGCGGGGAATGGCTCGAGGTGGGCCTCCTCAAGGAAGGCGTGAAAGGCTGGATCCTCGCCGCGTCGGTCGAAAAACTCTAAGCGGCAAGCCGTCGGCGGGCGGCCGGAGGCCTAGACCGGATGTCTTTGGCTCTCTTCCCTTACGGCCCAGGCCGCGCAGGCCGGGTCCCCGGTACAATAGGACCTGCGGCCTCACCCGGTCGCAGGGGATAACCTCGCATGGCCCAGCGCCCAAGCCGCACAATCGCGACCGTTCTTGCCGTCGCGCTCGTCTTCTCCTCCGGTTTCGACGCGAGCCGCGCCGCCGCGCAGACCGTCGCGAGCCGCCGCGCCTCCGTTTCGCTGACGCCCGCGCTCGGACTCGGGATCACGAACGCGCCGGCGCCCGGCTTGACGCTTCCCGCTCTTTTCCTGACCGCGCCTTCGCTCTCGGCGCCTTCCATCCCGGCAGCCCCGCCGCCGATCACGATGCCCGCCGCCGTTTCGCCCGCGGCCGCCGCCGCGACCCCGGCAGGCGCGGCCGTCACGGCCGCGCAGGCCCTCCATGCCGCGGCGCCTCGTGGAGGGGAGAACGCTCCTCTTCCCGACGGCGACGGCCGGCGCCTCGACGCCGCTTTCGACGGCGTCAAGCATCCGGAGAGTCGCCGCGACGAGAGCGTCGTCAACGACTATCACGGCACGAAGGTGAGCGACCCGTATCGCTGGCTCGAGGACGACAACTCCGCGGAGACCAAGGCTTGGGTCGACGCGCAGAACCGGGTCACCGAAAAGGCGTTGGACGCGATCCCGGAGCGCGCCGAGATCGCCGCGCGGCTCAAGGAGCTTTGGAACTACGAGCGCGTCGGCACGCCCACGAAGATCGGCGGACATTGGATCTACATGGCCAACGACGGGCTGCAGAACCAGTCGGTGATGTACAAGGCCCGCACGCTCAAGGGCCCGCGCGCGGTCCTGCTCGACCCCAACCAGCTTTCCGCCGACGGCACGGCGGCGCTGTCGGGCACGTCCTTCTCCCAGGACGGCCGCTACCTCGCCTACGCGATCTCGCGCGCCGGCAGCGACTGGAACGAGTGGAAGATCCGGGATGTGGCCGCCGGCAAGGACCTGCCCGAAACGCTCAAGTGGACGAAGTTCACGGGCGCCTCCTGGACCAAGGATGGAAAGGGCTTCTACTACACGCGCTATCCCGAGGCCAAGGCCGGCGACGAGCTCACCGGCGCCAACGAGAACGCCAAGGTCTACTATCATAAGGCCGGCGAGCCCCAGGATAAGGACGTCCTCGTCTACGAGCGTCCCGAGCAGCCGCGCTGGAGCTTCGGCGCCGGCGTCACCGAGGACGGCCGCTACCTGCTGCTGTACCAGTACGAGGGCACGGAGCCCAAGAACCGGATCTGGGTGAAGGATCTCGCCAAGCCCGGCGCGGACTTCAAGCCGCTCTTCGACCGGTTCGACGCCAGATACTCGATCATCGGCAACGAGGGCCCGCGCTTCTTCGTCCAGACGACGAATGACGCGCCGCGCGGCAGGCTCGTGGCCGTCGACCTCCGCAGCCCGGCTCCGGAGAACTGGAGGACGGTCATCCCCGAGGCGCGCGACCGCGACGTGCTGGACTCGGTCGGCCGAGTCGGCAAGCGCTTCGTCGCCGTCTGGAAGACGGACGCCCACGAGGTCATGCGCGTGTACGGCCCGCGCGGAGGATTCAAATACCAGGTGAAGCTGCCGGCGATCGGCTCGGTGAGCGGCTTCGAACCCACGACGAGCAAGGAGGAGAAGAAAGGCTTCTTCACGTTCTCATCCTACAACTACCCCCGCACGCACTTCCGTCTCAATCTCGAGACGGGCAAGACCAGCGCCTACTGGAGGCCGAAGGTTCCCGTCGATCCGTCGAAGTTCGAGGTCACGCAGGTCTTCTATCCCTCGAAGGACGGCACGAAGATCCCGATGTTCATCGTGCACAAGAAGGGCCTCAAGCTCGACGGGACCAACCCGACCTATCTCTACGGCTACGGAGGCTTCGGCGTCTCCATGACCCCGGGCTTCTCCGGCGCGAACATCGCCTGGCTGGAGCGCGGCGGCGTCTACGCCGTGGCGAACCTCAGGGGCGGCGGCGAGTACGGCCAGGAGTGGCACGACGCGGGGCGCCTCGACAAGAAGCAGAACGTCTTCGACGACTTCATCGCGGCGGCCGAGTTCCTGATCAAGGAGAGATACACCTCCTCGCCCAAACTGGCGATCGGCGGCGGCAGCAACGGCGGACTGCTCGTCGGCGCGGCGATGACCCAGCGCCCGGAACTCTTCGGCGCGGCCGTCCCCGAGGTCGGCGTGCTCGACATGCTGAGGTTTCACCTCTTCACGGTCGGCCGCGGCTGGAAGAGCGACTACGGCAGCAGCGAGACCAAAGAGGGCTTCGACACTTTGATCGGATACTCGCCGCTGCACAACGTGAAGCCGGGGACCTCGTATCCGGCCACGATGGTGATGACGGGCGACCACGACGACCGGGTCGTCCCGGCGCACAGCCACAAGTTCACCGCCGCGCTCCAGGCCGCCCAGGCGGGCCCGGCGCCCATCCTCACGCGCGTGGAGAAGGACGCGGGCCACGGCGCCGGCAAGCCGATGAGCAAGATGATCCAGGAAGTCGCCGACATGTGGGCCTTCATCCTGAAGGCCCTCGGCGTCTCGCGTCCAGCCGGTCTGTCTTAAGGGTTGCGCGGCGTGATCGGCGTCAGCGGCACCGCGGGGACCGGCGGCGGGGGAGGCTCGGGCGCGACGACGGGGGCCTTCGCCTTCACGGGAGGGGGCGCCTGCTTCTCGCTCTTCTTGCCCTTGGCCTGCTTCGCCGCCGGCTTGCCCTTCTTCGGCGCCCTCATCAAGGTCGCCGTCGGCTCCACCTTCTTCTTCGGAGCCGCGGGGGCGACGCTCTCCTCGTCGCCTTCCTCGCCCTCGGGAGCCGCGACCTTGACGCTGATCATCGGCTCTTCCTTGGCCGGCTTCTCCGCCGGCTCCTCGCCCTCGGCCGCCTCGTTGGGGGCGGCTCCGCCCTGAGGAGGCTGCTCCTCGGAGGAGTTCGGCTCGGCGGACTCCTCCTGGGGCGGCGCGGCGTCGTTCGCAGCGCCTTCGCCTCCGGGGGGGGACAACGGCGGCTCGGGGGCGGCGGCGTCGGCCGGAGCCGAGTCGTCGGACGCCGCGTCCTCGCCTTCCTGGGCGCGCACCGGGAGCGCCAGGAGCAGGAGGACGGGCAAAGGCCAGAGGCGCTTCATGTTTTTATTGTAGCAAGGTCTAATGACTAAATTATTGCGCCCGGCCTCCCGGACTGGTACCCTATGGCCGTGAGAGAACTCGTCGTCTACGAAGGCGGCCGCGACAAGAGGCACGCGGAGAAGATCGTCCGCGTGTTCACCGAGCACCTCGCCAAGAACGGCCTGCGCCTGACCGGACAGCGCCGCCTCATCCTCGACCACTTCCTCAAGGCCGACCATCACCTGAGCCAGGACGAGATCTATCACGCCCTGCGCTCTCACGGCGTGGGCCGCGCCACCGTCTTCCGCACCCTCAAGATGCTCCAGGAGTGCGGCATCATCTCGCCCGTCGTCGGCCAGGGCGGCACCGCGCGCTTCGAGGTCGAGCACGACCGCCCGCATCACGACCACCTGATCTGCGTCTCCTGCGGGCGCATCCAAGAGGTGCGCTGGCCCAAGCTCGAGAAGATCCAGGACGACGCCTGCCGCGACGCGGGCTTCGTGCCGAAGTGGCACCGGCACGAGGTTTTCGGCCTCTGCAAAGATTGCGCCAAAAAGTCCGCTTAATCGTCCCAATCCTCGTCGACAATAGTTATAATCTTCCACGGTGAAACGTTTCCGTTTCGGCTGGTACGGCGACGGCGGACTGGGTGAGAAGATGATCCAGTCCATCCTGGCGGGCCGCAAAACGGCCACCGCCTGCCCGGCCTATGATCCCGAGGACGCCGACCTGAAGGTCGGAGACGCCCTCCAGCTCGTCGACAAGCACGGCAACGTGCGCGCCCAGCTGGTCGTGACGGTCGTCGAGCTGCGCTCCTTCGGCAGCTTCGACGAGGACCTCGCCCAGCGCGAGGGCGTGACCTTGCCCGAGCTCAAGGAGAAGATGAACTTCGCCAACGGCCGGCATATCCGCGAAGAGGAAGAGATGCGGGTGGTGCACTTCCGCGTCGTGCAGTCGAAGGTCAAGCTCTAGGAGGCCCCATGATCCAGAAGAAGACGCTCGCCGCCCTCGAGAAGGTCATCATGGCTCTCGCGCCGCTCGACCCGGAGGCCCGCCGCCAGGTCATCGAGGCGACGCACGACCTCGTCGAGATCGGCATGGGCCGCCGCCAGGGCCAGGACCAGAAGCCGGCGAAGAAGAAGTCCAAGAGCAAGCGATAGCTCGATGCGCCTCCACGTCGTCACCTTCGGCTGCCAGATGTCCGTCGCCGACGGCGAGGAGCTCGCCTCGCCCCTGACCGGCCGCGGCTTCACCGCCGTCTCCGAGCCCGAGAGCGCGGACGCCATCGTCCTCAACACCTGCACCGTGCGCCAGCACGCCGAGGACAAGGCCCTCTCCTTCATCGGCCGCCTGCGCGGCTGGAAGGAGAAGGACTCCGAGCGCGTGCTGATCGTCGCCGGCTGCGCGGCCGAGCGCCTCGGCCCCTGGATCCGGAAGCGCTTCCCGTACGTGGACCTCGTCGTCGGCGCCAAGTCCATCGAGGACTACCCGCGCATCGTCGAAGAGGCCCTGGGCGCGCGCTTCGACGCGATGGCCGAGACGCGCCGGGCGTTCCCGCCGGAGACCCTCGACAAGCCCACGGGCTGGGCCTCGCCCTGCACCGCCTTCGTCACGATCATGCGCGGCTGCAACTACTCCTGCTCCTACTGCATCGTGCCCTCAGTGCGGGGCCGCGAGCTGTACCGGCCGTACGAGACGGTCATGGCGGAGGTCCGGGAGAAGGTCGGTCGCGGAGCCAAAGAGATAACGCTCCTCGGCCAGACCGTCAACAGCTGGCATGCCCCGGAGGGGGGAGCGGAGCTCCGCTTCCCGGAACTGCTGAGACGCCTGGGAACGATCGAGGGCCTCGAGCGGGTCCGGTTCGAAAGCCCTCATCCTCACTTCGTCAACGACGACCTGATCGACGCGATGGCGACGACGAACAACATCTGCGAACAGATCCATCTTCCGCTCCAATCCGGATCGGACCGGCTTTTGAAGATCATGCGGCGCAATTACGACGCGGCCTCGATCCTCGACAAAACCGCGCGCCTGCGGCGCGCGATACCTTGCGTTGAAGTCACCACTGACATTATCGTAGGATTCCCCTCAGAGACCGACGAGGATTTCGAGCGCACCCTCGACCTGGTCGGGCGTCTGCGGCCGTCGTGGTCGTACACGTTCAAGTACTCGCCCCGCGAGGGGACCGAGTCGGCGGACATGACGGACGACGTCCCCGACGCGGTGAAGGAAGAGCGGTTGTCGAGGCTCAACGCTTTGTGCGACGGCCTGACGGAGGAAGCCTTGGCCGCCCGGGTCGGGACGGTCGTGGACGTGCTGGACGAGGGCGGCGGCTTCGGCCGCACCCGCGACGGCTTCAAGGTCTCCTGGAAGGGAGCCGGGCCGGCGGGACGGACCGTCAAGGTCCGCGTCACCGGAACGAGCAAACGGATCTTGAAAGGGGAAACAGATGACCGAGCATAAGAAGACGGGGGCCGAGCGCCGCAAGCATCGCCGGTTCAGCGTCGTCGAAGGGATGGTCGAGCCGATCACGCTCGAGCTCGAGGGCTCCGACAACATGATGCACAAGCAGCCCGCGATCATGACCGACCTCTCCGCCGGCGGCATCTCGCTGCTGATGTTCATCGAGCCGCCCCACACCAAGAGCTTCCAGATGACCTTGAACATCCCCGGGCTCGAGGGCGTTCCGATCGAGGCCGGCATCGTGCGCGTGCACCAGAAGGGCGAGACCTACAGCGTCGGCCTCGCCTTCAGAAAAATCTCGCGCGAAGCGCAGAAGGCCATCGAGAAGATGGCGGAGGACAGCGCCGACTGCCAGACCCGGACCTCCCTGGGACTGCCCGACGCCTGCGGCTCCGACTGCCCGTTTCACTCCCTGTTCTCCGGAAAAACGAAGACCGCGCGCAAGGCGAAGTAAACCTGGGTGAGAAAGGCTCGAGCGGCGCTCGCGCTTCTCCTCGCCGTTGCCATCCCCGTCCGCGCCGAGACCACGACGGACCCGCTCTGGTACCTGCTCTCGACCTACGTCTTGGCCCCCGACGCGAGGGCCGTCGAGGCGCAAGGTGATGGCCCCGCCGACTCGAAGGGCCTCGCGGCGCTCCAGGCCGACCTCCTCGTCCTGACCGACGGCTTCGAAGGCTTCCGTGACGAGGCTCAGGTCAAGGAGACACTCGAACGACTCAAGCCGCGGATGTCGCCGGAGCTCAGGCCGTTCTTCAAGGACCGCTCCTCCAGCCTCGACGCGATCTACCGAACGTTAGCGGTCACCGATTACACGTGGGCGCAGCGATTCCCTGAGCCGCCCTGCGAGCCCCTCGAGGCCCGCCGTAAGCTCCTCACAAGCCGGGACGGATTGTTCCAGACCGAGAAAGGCGAAGCCTCACCGTGGTTGTTAGCCTTGCTCGGCCCGCAAGCGGAGGGGAAATCCGCGGAACAGGCACTCGACCAAGCCTCGTCCCAGGCAAAGCTGACCGGGGCTGAATACGAGAAGTTCCGCGCCCGGGTCCGCAAGCTGACCATGGCGCTGGCCTCCGAGAAAGCGATTGGCGCGGCCCGTTCAAAGCTGTATTGTGCTCGCGCGACCGCCTTCACAGACCTTGCCGCCGCGCAGAGAGTGAAGGACACGGTTCTCATCTCGGCAGGGCGCGTCGTCTCACAGAAACCCGAAGAAAGCGTTTTTGTCGTGGTGTGGAAAGACCAGCGGGCCGCCGCCACCTTGCTCAAAACGAAGAACGGCGCCGTGCTCGTCACCGACGCCGCCATCGTCGCCGACACCGACCACCCCAACCTCTTCGCTTATTCTGGGACGGCGAAGCCCGTCCAGCTCACGGCGACGGTCGTCCGCCGCCATCCCGAACTGAGCGTGGCCGTGCTCTCTTATTCCGAGGATCTGGCTCGTCCCGCTCTCTCGATCGCGGAGACGACGCCCGCCAAAGACGAACTCGTCACCGCCGTCGGGCATACTATGATCTCCGGCCTTTGGACGAAGACAGCCGGCCTCGTGACCAAGGTCGGCGAGGCCAGCTTCCAGACCGACGCCGCCATCTCGCCCGAACTCAGCGGCGGCCCCGTCCTCAACGAAGCGAGTCAAGTCGCGGGCATGCTCGTGTTGCGCCCGGCCGACACGGAAGAAGGCCGTTGGCCCGTCGCAATACCCGCGCCCGTTCTCGTCCGCTGGCTCGACGATCCCGCATTCAATTTCTCGACCGCCCCGCTCGAGATCATCGAGGACGACGGCACGGCCGCCGTCCTGACGCGCGCCCGTCCCCTCGATTTGACCGAGGCGGGGCTAGGCGCCTGGAACATCCCCAACCTTCCGCCTCCGCCGTCGGTTCCGCACGGTGTCTGCGTGCAGAACTGCGGCGGGGGGAGTTCTTCTGGCTCGTCTTACTCCAGTGGGTACTCCGGCACCGGCGGCGAGGAGTTGGGGAAGGCGCTCGGTGAATTGGGCGCAGTACTAATCCTCAAAGGGATTCCGGCGCTTTTTCGAGGCATAAGCAAGTTATTCAGGGGCGCGGGAAAGCCCCAGGCTTCGGCCGGTTCTTCATCGAATTTCGTACCCAAACCGGCGCCGGCGAAACCCGAGGCGCCGCCGAAACCGAAGTTACCACTCAAGCCGACCAAAATTACGCTGAGCAGCGACAAGGACGCGGCCTCGCGAGGAGAGGCGGTAATACTTCTGGCCGAGGTTGAATTCACGGGCGACCTGGGCAACAAGGCAGGGTTCCCAGTGACCTTCAGCGCGGATTCCAACCTTTTTGAATTTCCCGACGGAGCGACCGCGCGGACCGACGACGCCGGACGTGCCTGGGTGGAAATGTTGATCAAAGTCGACCCCGCTGACCAAGCCCATGAGGACTTAGACCGCGAAGTGCGGCGGCAAGATGGCGCAGTCGTCGCGCCTCGATCCCAGCAGGATGTTCCTAGAAGCACCAGGCCTGAATCCAAGGTGAAGTTCGCTGCAGAAAAGCATTTGGCCGGACTCGAAGACGAGGAGGGAACTCAGGACACTCATTCTCCAACCCACAGCCCCGATTCTTCAATTCATAGCGGGCCAGGACTGCCCCACACAGAAGCAGGCGTCACTCTCCCCGCAACGGCATCCGCCCCGACGCCTCTCAGCCCGGCGACCATGCTGGGAGCCCAACTAGGGGGAACCGGGATCACCGCTTCACGGTCATTCAATCTGAGCAATCCAGGCGTTGGATCAGCAACAGGTGTCGCCGAGGATAAGGGCCGATTCAATCATGTAAGCATTCATGTTCAAATCAACGGCCAGTCCGGGAAGAAAGCACGCGTCTCTGAATCGGATAAAATCAACGTAACCGTAATCATGGGGCTCGCCATGTTGAAGGAGGTCGAATTGAGTACCCGATTCAAATTTCGCAATCAGCCGCAAAACGTGCGGAATTTCGACAAGGCTCTTGGACGGGCCGAGGCTTACATCCGGACCTACGATGATGATGGCCACCTATCAAAGAGCTTCGACTTCGGGATTAAGGAGGCATATCGCCTCGATCTTGAGATAAGGGGACGCTACCCCTTTCGTGCAGGCAAGTAATGGAGCACCAATGAAGAAGACCAGCAAAGTGTTGGATGCATTCAATCGTATCGACAAGGATCTCCTTCCGGATATTGCGGCCGAACTCCTACCCAAGTCGACGAATCACTACGTTATTCACCGCAACATCAATTGTGACGCCGATGAAGTAATCACGGTTTCCCATCTGCTTCGGCTACACCCCAACGAAGACATTAAGCAACTTTGGGGAAACCTCATCCCCCGCATATCCGCATTCCTGGGAAAATGTGGCGCCAAGGACTTCGAACGGATCAAGCACCATAAAGACGAATACATTGAGATTGAGGCCGCCTATAAAGGACGAGGGCTTCGCGGGATTTTCTCCTTACTAATCTACGGCCTCGAGGGCCAGGAATGTCTCCTCAATCTCAGATTGACTGAATCAAAACGGGCATGAACATTGGGTTAGCTGAACGATGATCAGCCTCGAGATAGAGCCTCGGAACTCGTCAGAACAGCGAGACCGCATCATTAGCGACAACCATGCGAATCTTAGATCAAGACAACGATAAGGCGATCGATACCATATCAGTGCTCCTCACCACTGATGAGGCCAAGGAATTGCTGGACTCCCTTAAACAGCTGCTCGAAACTCCTACTAACAATCACGCCCATATACCCGACAAAGGTTTCAAGAAGGAAATCACAATCGCGATATATGCGGAAGGTTCGACTGCCGGGTTCGATAAGCGAACAGAAAGGCTGATTCTTGCCGATGAATGATGACTCAAGAGGAGCTGCTCTGAGCTGCGGCCGAACCTAAGCATGACCGACAACTCCGCATCGCTCATCGTTCTCGCCGGGCCCACGGCCTCCGGCAAGACCGATCTCGCCGTAGCGCTCGCTGAGGCGCTCGGCGCCGAGGTCGTCTCCGCCGACTCGCGTCAGGTGTATCGCCGGCTCGACGCCGGCACCGCCAAGCCCTCCCAGGAGCAGCGCGCGCGCGCGCGCCACTGGCTGCTCGACTGCGCCGACCCGTCCGAGACCTTCGACGCCGCGCGCTGGGCGAAGGAAGCCTCCGAAGCGATCGCCGACATCCGCTCGCGAGGGAAGCTCCCGCTCGTCTGCGGCGGCACGGGCCTGTACCTGCGCGCCTTGCTCGAGGGGATGTCGCCCCTGCCCCCGAGGGACGAGGCCGTGCGCGCGCGCCTGACGGCCGAGGCGGAGAAGAACGGCCGCGAGTCCCTGCACGCGCGCCTGGCCAAGGCCGACCCGGAGGCCGCGGCCGGCATACCGCCGGCGAACATCCAGCGCGTCCTGCGCGCGCTCGAGGTGCTGGAGCTCACCGGCAAGCCGATCTCCGCGCACTGGCGGGAGGGCCGTACCGGCGGGACCGCCGCGACTTTGACGCTCCGCCTCGACATGAGCCCCGCGCTGTCGCGGGAGCGCATCGAGACCCGCGCGCGGGGGATGTGGCCGGGGCTGCTCAGCGAGGTGATGGCGCTCGTGCCCAAGGTCTTCACCGGCCAGGAGCCCGGGTTCACCAGCCTCGGCTACCGCGAGGCGCTGGCCTGCGCGCGTGGTAAGATGTCCGAGGACGAGGGCCTGGCCGAGCTGATCCGCGGGACCGTCGCCTACGCCAAGCGCCAGCGCACCTGGTTCCGCAACCAGCTCGAGGCCGAGGCGCTCGACGCGTCCGAGGGCCACGACGCGATGCTGGCCCGCGCCTTGAGACTTTGGGAGGAAGCCCGTGAAAAAACCGCCGCTTAAGCCGGGACAGCAGCCGCCGTACACCACGCCCTACCTGCTCGGCAGCCTGTTCCTGTCCGGCGCGTCCTGCCTCGTGCTCGAGCTCGCGGGCGCGCGCCTGATCAGTCCCTTCTACGGCTCGTCGATCTACACGTGGTCGGCCATGATCACGGTGACGATGGTGGCCCTCGCCCTCGGCTACGCCTGGGGCGGACGCCAGGCCGACCGCCAGCCGTATCTTCTTTTATTCGCGCGCATGCTCACCGCCGCGGGACTGACCGTCGCCGCCGTGCCGTGGCTGCGCGCGCCCATCCTGCGCGCGAGCCTGCCCTTCGGCATCCAGGCCGGCGCGCTCGTCAGCGCCGGCGCGCTGATGGGGCCCGCGCTGGTGCTGCTCGGCGCGCTCGGCCCCGTCGCGGTGCGCCTCACCGCCACGGGCGCGTTCGACACCGGCCGCAGGTCGGGAGACGCCTGGGCGATCTCGACGGCGGGCAGCGTCCTCGGCGCGGTGCTGACCGGCTTCGTGCTGGTGCCGCATCTGCCGATCTCCAAGATCCTGTACGGGATCGCCCTGATCCTGATGCTGCTCGGCGCGCTCGGCTCCTGGCTGTCCCTGCGCGCGCTGCCGCTCGGGCAGCTGGCGGCGTGCGCCGCCTGCGTGGCGCTCGTGCTGATGCCGGCGCCGAAGCCGCGCCATTCCCTGTCGGCGCGCGAGTCGGCCTACGGCCGCATCGCCGTGACGGACACCGGCTCCAGGCGCTACCTGCTCGTCAACGGCACGAGCCAGTCGGTGATGGAGAAGCCGGAGGGGGAGAGCGAGTCGCAGTACATCCGCGGCATGGAGTGGTCGCGCGCGCTGCGGCCGAAGGCGGAGCGCGCCTTGGTCGTCGGCCTCGGCGCGGGCCTGCTGCCCAAGGCGCTCGAGCGCCGCGGCCTGACCGTGGACGCCTTCGAGATCGACCCCGCGATCGCCGAGACCGCCTACAAGGATTTCGGCTACGAGCCGAAGGGCAAGGTCGTCATCGGCGACGGCCGCGCCCTGCTCGAGACGGGCCTCGGGCCGTGGGACCTCGCCTTCCTCGACGCGTTCGGCGCCGAGTCGCCGCCCGCGCACCTGTTCACCGCCGAGGCGTTCGGGCGCATGCGGGATTCCCTGTCCCCGGACGGGGTGCTCGCGATCAACATCGTCAGCGCGGTGGCCGCCCCCGACGACCGGCCCTGGAAGGCCGTGTACCGCACCTTGTCGGCGTCTTTCCCTCACGTGCGCGCGTTCGTCGCCAGCGAGCCCAACGACGGCCTCGCCAACATCCTGCTCTTCGCGTCCGCGGGCCCGCTCGAGGCCGGCCCGCCCGCGGCGCCGGAACGCTCGTCCAAGGAGGTCGCGCTGATGCTCAGCCGCGAGTTGAAGCCGGTCGCGCGCGACCTCGAGGGCGCCCCCGTCCTCACCGACGATTTCGCGCCGTTCGACACGCTCATGGCGGGGACCGCGCGCCGCTGGCGCACCTTGCTGCAGAAGGCGATGCCCGAGGTCCTGCTCGACTGATGGCGCGCAAGACCGGCGTCCGGAACGTCTCCCGCGAGACCCGCGCTCCCATCGAGCGCGCGGTCCTCGTCGGCGTCGGTCCCAAGTCGCAGACGGACGTGATCCGCACCAGCCTCGAGGAGCTCAAGCGCCTCGTGGAGACGGCGGGCGCGCTGGTCGTCGGGGAGACCACGCAGGCGCTCCAGCGCTTCAACTCGTCGACCTTGATCGGCGAAGGCAAGGTGGAGGAGATCGTCGGGATGTGCGCCGGCCTGCGCGCGGGCACGGTGATCTTCGACCTCGAGCTGAACGCCGGCCAGCAGAAGAACCTGGAGAAGGCGCTGCCGAAGGTGAAGATCGTCGACCGCACCCGCCTGATCCTGGACATCTTCGCGCGGCGCGCGCGCACGAGCGAAGGAAGCCTGCAGGTCGAGCTGGCCCAACTGTCCTACATGCTCCCGCGCCTGACCGGCATCCGCGCGTTCTCCCAGCAGGCCGGAGGCATCGGCACGCGCGGCCCCGGCGAAAGGAAGCTCGAGTACGAGAAGCGCCATATCCAATACCGCATCAAGCATCTGCGCGCCGAGCTCGAGCGCGTGCGCTCCTCGCGCCGCCTGCGCCGAGAACGGCGCGCCGGCGTACCCGTGCCCCAGGTGGCCCTCGTCGGCTACACCAACGTGGGCAAGTCCACCTTGCTCAACCAGTTGACGGGGGAATACGCCGCGTACGCCGACGACAAGCTGTTCGCGACCCTCGACCCGACCGCGCGCCGCGTGCGCCTGCCGAGCGGCGGCTGGGCCGTGATGACCGACACCGTCGGCTTCATCCAGCGCCTGCCGACGTCCTTGATCGCCGCCTTCCGCTCGACCCTCGAGGAGGTGGAGGCCGCCGACTGCCTCCTCGTCGTGCACGACGCGTCCTCTCGAGAGCTCGACGGCCAGCACGCCTCGGTCAAGCTCACCCTCGAGGACCTCGCGACGGGCGGCATACCGCGCGTCGAGGCCTTCAACAAGGCCGACCGCCTGACCCCCGCCGAGCGGGACGACCTCGTGAGACGCTATCCGGAGGCGATCCTGATGTCGGCCGCCTCCGGCGACGGCATCCCCGAGGTCCTCGCGCGCGTCGAGGAGGCGCTCTCCCGGAAGTGGCTGCTGCGCGAGATCGACGCGCCCGCCGCCCAGGCCGGCTCCTGGACCGCCCGCTTGTACGAGTCCGCGCAGATCCTCGAGCGCAAGGTGATGGGGGAGAAGATCCGCTTCCGGTTGAGGGTGACGGCCGAAAACTGGAGCCGTTTACAGTCCTTATTGACTCCGGCCGCCTGACAGGCTATTCTCTGGGGTATACGGCCCGAGGCAAGGCCGGATAACGCTGAAAATAATGATAGATTTCCGCGACGCCGCGCTGATCCTGTTCGGCTACTTCGCCGGCGGCATCCCCACGGGCTATCTCGTCGTCAAACGCCTCAAGGGCTACGACATCCGCACCCGCGGCTCGGGCAACCCCGGCACCGCGAACGTCTACCGCAACGCCGGCGCGCTCGCCGGCGCCATCACCCTCGTCGTGGACGCTTTGAAGGGCTACGCGCCCGTCTACCTGTCGATCGCCACCCAGCCGCGCCGTCCCGAACTGGCGATCGCCGCCGGCGCCGCCGCGATCATCGGCCACAACTGGACGCCCCTTCTCGGCTTCAGGGGGGGAAAGGGCGTGGCCACCTCCGCGGGAGTCTTCCTGGCTTTGCTTCCGTGGCCGATGGCCGTCACGATCGGAGCCTTCGCCCTCGCCGTGAAGGTCTCCGGCCACATCTCGGTCGGGTCGATGACCGCCGCGATCGTGCTCCCCATCGCCGCCGTCGCCCTCGGAGCCAAGCAGGCCTATTGCATCGCGGCCGGCGTCGCCGGCGCGCTGATCATCTACAAGCACATACCCAATCTGAAGCGGTTGATCGAGAACAAGGAGCTGGGAATCCATGGCCCGTCAGCTTAAGGTAACGGTGTTAGGCGGCGGGATGTGGGGCTGCGTCTTAGCCCAGCATCTGGCCAACAAGAAAGCGAAGGTCACGATCTGGGAGTTCGTGCCGGAGCTCGCGGCGAGTTTGAATAAAACTCGTCGTCACGCGCAGATCCCCGGGTTTCGTTTGGATGGGGCCATCAAGGTCACCCACGACGTTGCCGTTGCCGTAAAAGACGTCGATGTCTTGCTGTTCGTGCTGCCGTCCCGAGCGTTGGCCGCGACGGCGAAAAACATTCGCGGGATCGGTCTGCCGAAAAACGCGGTCGCCGTCAACGCGTCCAAGGGCGTCGAACCCCACACCTTGGCCACGATGGGCGACATCATCTCCCGCGAGCTCCCCGCTCTCCGCGGCAAGGTCTGGACTCTGTCGGGCCCCTCGTTCGCCCGCGAGGTCGCCCGCGGCGTCCCGACGGGGATGATGCTCGGCGGACCCGAAGGCGCCGAGGCGAAGGTCCTGGTGCGCCTGTTCGACGGCGGCGCCCTCAACGTGACCCACTGGCCCGACCGCCACGGCGTGGAGCTCGGCGGCTCGCTGAAGAACGCTATCGCCATCGGCGCCGGCATCCTCGACGGCCTCGGCACCGGCGCGAACACCAAGGCGGCCCTGCTCGTGCAGGGGCTGGCCGAGATGGCGAGCCTCATCCATGCCCGGGGCGGCCACTACAACACCATCTACGGCCTGTCGGGCCTCGGCGACCTGATCGCGACCGGCACCTCCCCCGAGTCCCGGAACCGAGGGTTCGGGGAAAAGCTCGGGAAAGGCCTGACGCCCAAGCGCGCGCTCGCCGAGATCCCCACGGTCGTCGAGGGCATCGAGGCCTCCGCCAGCGCGCGCGAGCTGTGCCGGCGCTATAAGGTCAAAGCGCCGCTGCTCGAGGCGATCTGGCGCGCGACGCGCGGCGCCCCCGCGAAAGGCGTGCTCAAGGCGCTCGGATTTTAACGGAGAACGATATGGCCAAGGAAAAGGGCGGCGACAAGGACAAGGATAAGGAAAAGACGCCCGAGCCCGCCAAGGCGGGGACCGGCGAGAAGGAAGTCCGCATCTACTCGCTCGCGACCACGGTCAACGAGTGCATCATCTTTCTCGAAGAGCTCTCCGGAAGCAGGCTTTTACCCATCTGGATCGGCATCACCGAAGGCCAGGCCATCGCGATCCGCTTCTCCGGCATCGTCCTGCCGCGCCCGCTGACCCACGACCTGCTGCTGGCCGCCATCCAGGAGCTCGGCTTCGAGGTGAAGAAGATCGTCGTCAGCGACATCAAGGAGAACACGTTCTACGCGAAGGTGCACGTCAGCGACGGGAAGAAGACCGTCCAGCTCGACAGCCGGCCGTCCGACGCGATCGCGATCGCCGTGCGCGCGGGCTGCCCGATCATGGTCCACGAGAGCGTCTTCGAGCGCTGCCAGACCCTGCACAAGCCCATCTCGGAGGACGAGGTCTCCAAGTTCAAGGAGGACCTCAAGAGCCTGAAGCCCGAGGACATCTTCAAGGATCTCAAGAAGAAACCGGAGGGCGGCGAGCCGCCGCCCAAAGGCAAGGAAGGGGGAGACGCCAAATGAACCGCCTCGACATCATCAAGGCCGTCGCGAAAGTCCTGACCACGAAGGGCGAGGCCGCCCTCGCGGTCGAGACGACCTTCGAGACCATCCGCGCGTCGCTGAACCAGGGCGACAAGGTCGTGATCTCGAACTTCGGGACCTTCCGCGTGAAGGCCCGCCAGCCGAGGAACGGCCGCAACCCGAAGACCGGAGAGCAGGTCAGCGTCCCGTCGCGCCGCGGCGTGCGCTTCAAGGCTTCCAAGAACCTGCTCGAGTAACGAAAGGTGGAGCTGCCGTTCCTGCCCGACCGCGATTACTATACGATGCGCGAGGCCTCGCGGCTCGCGCAGGTGCCGCCGCACACCTTGCGGTACTGGGAGAACAAGTTCGGAGACCTCAAGCCGTCGCGCAAGCAGGGCGGGCACCGGCGCTACTCCCGCGCGGACCTCGAGCTGATCCTCGAGATCAAGGACCTCCTGCACCGCCGCAAGATGACGGTCGCCGGCGCGCGCCGCGCGCTGATCGACCGGCGCCGCGGCAAGACCGCCCTCGACGCGCCGCTCACCGGCCCCGCCCCCGCCGACGGCGCCCAGGCGAAGCTCCTCCGCGAGGTGCGCAAGGAGCTCAAGGCGATCCTGGAAGAGATGGGTCGCTGAGTCGAGTTTTTAGCGAGCGAATCGCTGCGCCAACGCCAGGGCTTCTTCGGAAAGTCCCTTGCCAAACGAAATGTCCCACATTGCGGCAAGCAGCCCCTGCTCGTCAGGATCGTCCTTCAACCGCAGATCGCACGAAATCGCGTCGGCAAGAATCATCGACGCCCATTCACGAATTCTAACGGGGTCGTGCTTGTAGTTTAAGATGCCTTGAGCCAGATCGGCGGCACCGACCCAAACCGAGAGTTGCCGCGGATTAGATATCTCGACCTTATCGCCATCAATCCTGACGAATATACCGATATCCGCCAATTCCGACCACGGCCTATCCCCGCGGACAACACCTCGCAGCGTCCTCGATTCAGGCGATTCCTGTATCATTGGGTTTTGGGATCAAAATGCACGAGTTGGCCGGCAGAATTATACGCTCGCTGGATTACTTGCTTCGTGCCGTTGGGCGAGATCGTATGCTCGAATTCTTGAAATCCATCTCGTCCCGGGCGGCTGACTTTCAATATCAAGTCGCCGCCTTTTTGCACCGACATCTTGATTGTGTCGGAAAGGGTCGCACGTTGGATAGCTCGCGAAGCAGCCTGAAGCTGATTCGGCGGCAGCGTCATGCCCTGAAGCGCGACGCGGGCCGAGACTTTAGTCAATGCCTCGCCGTTGCCTGCCGCAACCGCAGGCAACGGGGAACCTTGCAGACGCTGTGCAAGGTTCGTGACGACAGGCGCGGCCACACGCAGCACCGCCGGCCCGCCATAGACAAGGCCCAATGCGAGAATCGGCGTCCCGATAAGTACGGCGGAATTGAGGTAGTTGCGCCGCACTTGCTCCGGCGAAACATCCGGCGCAGGATTGAGACCATCGTTGGCAGAGGCGGTGCTGTTGGACTTAGATACTTTATAGAAACCATAGGCCGTGAACCCCGCCCCCGTCACGATCAGGACGGGCAAAAGCGGTGTATGGCCCCGCGCGGGCAGAGGCTCGTTCTCGCCCGTCATCACCGCCGGAACCTCGCCGGACTTCGCGCTGGCTTTGACCGCGAGCTTGTAGGGTTTTCCGGGATCATCAAGGCCATCGATGCCTTGTGACTGAGGCGCGATCGGCGAGAGGGCCTGCGTCGTAGGCGTTTTTCCGGCAATACGGCCCTCGCTCGAATATTTGAGCGCCAATGCTCCTTTGTCGTCTGACTGACCATGGTCCTGATTGTATTTCAAGACCTGATTAGCGGACGCGAGCGCGCCCAAGTAATCGCCCTGTTGGAACTGCACATAGCCCCGAGCATTGAGCAGCGTTGAGTTATCCGGCTCCTGCAACAGCGCCTCGTCCAGGCGAGCCATGGCTTCACCGGGCTCTTGGAGTCGCGCCAGGATACGGGCGTGGAGTCCTGTATTGGCGGGCGAGGGAGGAATGCGGGTGTCCGTCTCAATGAGGTCGACGCGAAACTGCCGCACGAACTCAGAGAATGCCTCCGGCGTCACTTGGCCTTTATCCCTGGCCTCCAGCTTCTGCGTCAGGATTCTCTCGAGCCGAACAAGATCGGGAGCAGGTTCATTCTCCATCGAGACAGTTAGGGTTGGCGCGGGCGCTGCGGCGGCCATGCTTGCCGCCGCGATCAGGACCGACAACGTCAAGATGGGGGGGAGCTTCATGACCTCACGCAGTATAACCCTAACCCTTCTAGATGTCCACAATTTCCGAGCTTTTTACCGACCTTTATACGCTCGCGGAATCCGGTCTTATGCACGAAACAGTTGCGCCGGAGGGGGGCAAAGGATTAAAATACCTCCTGACGAGTGGTTCGGCCGGCGCCGACCGCATGTCGCGCCCGCGGTCGGGGACTGGCTCAATGGTAGAGCGCTCCCTTGGGGTGGGAGAGGCTACAGGTTCGATTCCTGTGTCCCCGACCGCGGGCGTGACCGACTCGTTTCCGGGCATCGGGGTATAGCTCAATTGGCAGAGCGCTTGGTTCGGGACCAAGAGGTTCTCAGTTCAAGCCTGAGTACCCCGACCACTTTGACGGGAAGAAGGGTAACGACGCGGTCGTTACCCTTCTTCTTTTTTGACTTGTGTCTTTTTGATGTTAGCCCCTTGCGCGCGCTCTTGACAAACATTTAGAATGTCAATCAGAGACCCCTTGACGCGTCTACATGTAACGGTCCGTGGGCGGGTTCAGGGCGTCGGCTTCCGGTGGTTCGCATCGGACACGGCCGAGTCGCTCGGCCTGACGGGCTGGGTGAGGAACTTGAAGGACGGGTCGGTCGAGGCCGAGGCGCAGGGGACGGAGGAGGCGCTCAAGGAGTTCGTCGAGCGCCTCAGGACCGGGAACCCGGCGGCGCGGGTGGACTCGATCGAGACGCAGACGCGGGCCGCGAAGAACGAAACGACCTTCAGAATCGTCTAGGAGACACATGGAACCCTCTACGGACACAACGAGCCAATACTTCAAAGGGATACAGAAGTTGGCCCTCGTCACGCGCGAGGAGATGCACGAGTTGTGGAAGAAGGCCAAGAAGGGCGACCGCGTCTCCAAGCAGCGCATCATGGAGGCGAACCTGCGCCTCGTCGTGCCGATCGCCAAGAAGTACCACCGCCAGGGCATCGACTTCATGGACCTCGTGGAAGAGGGCAACCTCGGCCTGATGCACTCGATCGACAAGTTCGAGCCGTCGAAGGGCTACCGCTTCTCCACCTACTCCTCTTATTGGATCGAGCAGTCGATCCGCCGCGCGGTCGAGGAGACGTCCAAGACCATCCGCATTCCCCCGCACGCCTGGGAAGCCCTGCGCAAGTGGCTGAAGATGTGGGAGAAGATGCACGTGAAACTGGGCCGGGACCCGTCCCTGGCGGAGATGGCGCGCGCGATGCACTGGACGGCGCGCCAGGTGCGCGGCGTGCTCGACGCGGCCGAGGCCGCCAAGGGCATGGGCTCCTTCGACGCCCCGATCGACTCGGGCGACGACAACATCACGGTCGAGGACATGATCGCGGAGACCACGGCGCAGTCCCCGGAGAACCTGATCGGCGTGCTCAAGCTGCACGACGAGCTGCACCAGGCCCTGCGCGAGATCGGCGAGCGCGAGCGCATGATCCTCGAGTTCAGGCATGGGCTCACGGGGCAGACCCCGATGACGCTCGAGGAGGTGGGCAAGCGCCTGCGCCTGTCGCGCGAGCGCATCCGCCAGATCGAGGAGCGCGCGCTGCTGCGCCTGCGCCGCGTCGCCAACCGCATGGGGCTCATCGAGGTCGACGAGGGGGGGCGCCGCGGGCCGACGAACCTGCAGCCCGGCTTCTCCGCGCCGAAGCTCAAGACCGACATCCTCGGACAGACCATCCCGGCCGGCCGCAAGACCGCGCCGACCGCGGCGCAGTCGTCGCGCCGCGCGCCCCGCAAGCTCGTGTTCCTGCCGCCGGCGAAGGCCGGCGGAAAGAAGAGGAAGTGATCATGGCCGCGAAAGCGAAGCCGCGCCGGGACGCCGGCCCGACCCTCGGGCTCGAGGCCATGAAGGCCCTGATCATGGACGTCCCCGACTTCCCCAAGAAGGGGATCATGTTCAAGGACATCACCCCGCTCTTGGCCGATCCCAAGGGCTTCAACGCCGTGATCGACGGCCTGATCACCCCGTTCAAGCGGGAGGGCATCGAGATCGTGGCGGGCGTCGAGTCGCGCGGGTTCCTGCCCGCGCCGGCGATGGCGGCGCGCCTGGGCGCGGGCATCGTCCCGCTGCGCAAGAAAGGCAAGCTCCCGCGCAAGGTCCATTCCGCGAGCTACGACCTGGAGTACGGCACGGACTCGATCGAGGCCCACGCCGACGCGTTCCCGAAGAACGCCCGCATCCTGCTGGTCGACGACGTGCTGGCCACCGGCGGCACCGCCGCGGCCGCGATCTCCCTGATCGAGGCCTTGGGGGGGAAATTGATCGGAAGCACCTTCCTGATCGAGCTCTCTTTCCTTAATGGACGCCAGAAGCTCGCCGGCCGGACGATCCATTCTCTCCTGACCTACTGAATGGCGGACCTGGAATCGCTCCTTGGGCGGCTCCTGCGCGAGTTCGACCGGCGCAAAACGCGCTACGCCCTGATCGGCGGCTTCGCGCTCGGCGCCCACGGCGCGCCGCGCGCGACCCGAGACCTCGATTTCCTCGTCCACAACGAAGACATGCCGGGCGTCCACGAATTCCTGACGGCCGGGGGGTATCGCCGCATCCACCACTCCGAGAACGTCTCGCAATACGACATGGGCGGACCCTGGGGCGCGATCGACTTCATCCACGCCTTCCGGCCCTTGGCCCTGGAAATGATCGGCCGGGCCGTTTCAAAAGACTCGGCTTTGATCGGCCTGCCCGTCAAGGTCGTCAGGGCCGAGGACCTCATCGGCCTCAAGGTCCAATCGCTGGCCAACAATCCCGCCCGCCGCCATAAAGAACTCGCCGACGTCGAATCCCTGCTGGAGGCGAGAAAGGACCTGGATTGGGCTCGCATTCGGGAGTTCTTCGTCCTTTTCGGCTTGGCCGACGCCTATGCCGAATTGGAGGCGCGATTCAAGCATGGCCGATGATAACGACGCCGGCCTCGTCTCCGATTCCTGGCGCATCGACCAGGAGATCATGCGCCGCAACGCGGCGCCGGCCGATCCCGCTGCGATGAAAATCGACGACCTGATCCGATTTCTCGATGAAGCCCTGCGCCTGGCCGGAGCCGCCCAGGCCCCGCGACTTGGCCCTGCGGATCACTCCCGCCCCCTGATCTGAGCCCCTCGAAAAGGCCCTACCCTCTGGCGGAAATAGGGTCGATAAGCTATTATGGCGGTCCTGTAACAAGGAAATGACGCCTCGATAGCTCAATGGATAGAGCTACTCCGTCCTAAGGAGAAGATGGGGGTTCGATTCCCTCTCGGGGCAAACGCTCTCTATAAGGATTAACCACTCCATGTCTACCGAAAAGCATTGGGCCAGCAGGCAAGCCGCCAAGCAGGACGAGGTGCGGGATTTCTTCGGCAAGGGTCTCGACCTGGCGCTGAAGCACCGCAAGGAGGCCGGCATGGGGGTCGGAGCCGCCGCGATCATCGGCGTGGTCGTCGGCTTCGCCGTCTACGCGCGCAAAACCAACGAGAACGAGGCCTGGGACAAGCTGTCGATGGCCGAAGCCTATTCCTATTATGGACGCCCTAAGGAGGCGTCCGACGCGCTGGCGGAGCTGACGGCGCAGCGCGCGAGCGCCGCCGCCGCCGCCCTCGCGGGCATGATGCAGGGCGAGCTCAAGCAGGCGAAGGGGGAGAACGACGCGGCCCTCGCGGCCTTCACGCGCGCCGCCGAGGACGCCCCCGAGCCCCTGAAGCCCTTCGCGGCGTCCGAGAAGGTCTCCGCCCTGGAAGCCGCGGGCAAGGGCGCCGAGTGCGCCGCCGCGGCGCAGGCCTTCCTGGACGCGAACGCCGAGCATTTCCTCGCCCCGCAGGTGCAGGAGACCATGGCGCGCTGCCAGCTGGCCTCCGGCCAGGCCGACGCGGCGCGGGCCACGTGGCAGAAGATCTCGCTCCAGTATCCCGACACGCCGTGGGCCGCGCGCGCGAACGCCCGACTCCAACCACCCACTAAATAACACTCGATACCACTGAGTGGATTGCGCGGCCTTGTGACGGTTTCATGTAACGCACGCAACAAACAGTTGACAACGCTAAAACACCTTTGCTAGATTCGGTCCGCTGCATGCGTTCGTGAGGAGCCGCAAAGAACTGGCGCTCCTGTCGTACGTAGGCCCCGTCACAAACGGGGTATGACGTGAGTATCCCCGCTGAAACGGGGCTTACGATACAAACAAGAGAGGATAAAAGAGCAATGAAAAAGCTCCTGGGAACGACGTTAGCCCTGGCCATGTTCATTCCGGCCGGTGCGAATGCTGAGCTGCTGAAGAACTTCAAGGTGAGCGGAAATCTGGACATCCAGACGACCTCCGCCCGCAACGTTGTGGACTTCGTGACCCGCCCCACCGGTGCGAATAGCTCGCCCGCGTCTGCCAACAACAACGACCGCATCGGCCACGCGACCACTCGCGTGATCGTCAAGATGGACTGGGACCTGCTGGACGACGTCCACTCTCGCGTGACCCTCGTCAAGGGCGCGCAGGGCACCGCCGCCAGCTCGGCCGGCCGCACGTACGGCTCGGGCGCCCAGGACCTCAACATCATCCAGAGCGCCATCGTCGTTGAGGAAGCCAACGTCAAGATCGACAAGGTGTTCGGCCTTCTCGATGTGACGGCCGGCCGCCAGTTCTACGGTGAAGAGGGCGACCTCATCGTCTACTACGGCCCGCGCGACGCCTACGGCCTGCGCGTGGACGCCATCGACATGTTCCGCGCCGACTGGAACGGCGAGCACATGTCGGTCACCGGCATCGCCGGCAAGACCGCCGATACCGCCGTGACCACGGTCGGTTCCGGCAACGCGGCGACGGACCTGCGCGGCATCGTCGTCTCGTGCAAGATGCACGAGATGGTCAAGCCGAGCGCGTACGTGTACAACCGCGTGACGCACGGCGTCGCGGGCATCGGTCAGACCCTCGGCAGCACGGGCACGTCCGCTGACGGTAAGAACTCCAACCTGTGGGTCGCCGGCGTCAAGGCGAAGGTCGCCACGGGCGGGTTCTCCGGCAGCCTCGAGCTCGCGAAGAACTTCGGCGAGGATCGCGCGACTTACGCGACCGCCGCGGGCGGCGCTCGCGCCGTCAACTACAAGGGCTACGCCGTTCAGCTCAAGGCCGGCTACAAGCTCGATCTCTCCGACGTCGGGGCGGTCAATCCTTGGGGCGAGTACGGCATGGGCACGGGCGACAGCAACTTCGACTACGCGGGCAACAACACGTTCCAGTCCATCAACACGGACTACCGCCCGGGTGGGATCTACGGCCGCTTCGACACCGGCGCGGCCATCGCCCTCGCCGGCAACGGCGTGGCTAACGGCGCGAACACGTTCGCGTCCAACGGCCTGTCCAACCGCATCATCTGGGGCGTCGGCGTCAAGGCCACCCCGAGCGCGTTGAACAAGCTGACGGTCGGCGCGGCGTTCTACCGCTACGCCTTCCACCGCGTCGCTCCGTTCAACGCGGCCGGCACCAAGTCGTCCCGCAACATCGGCTCCGAAGTCGACGTGACGGGCGAGTGGAAGCACTCCGAGAACGTGTCCCTCAAGGCCACGGCCGGAACCTTCCAGCCCGGCGCGGCCGTCCGCGACTTCCGCGGCGCGAACGCGGCGACCAACCCGGCCGTCATGCTGGCCGGCGACGTCGCGATCAAGTTCTAAGAATCATCTAGAACGAAAGTAAGGAGCCCCCCGGCCTAAACGGCCGGGGGGTTCTTTTTTTGTCCGTTGACAGCCCCGGGCGCTCGCGTTACAATGGGCGGATGGCCGAGTCTCGAGTCCGACGACAAAAGCGGGAAACGCTCGCGGTCGCCTGGCGCTCGCTCACGCCCGTCCAGCGGCTCAAGCGCGCCGCCGTGATGACCGCCGCCGGCCGGAAGCTGCGAGCGGCGGGCCTCGCAACACGCGGCAAGTCCTCGATCGTCCGGGACGCCGCGCCCGCGCCCTTCCACGACATCGGCCGCGTCCTGGCACGGCCTTGACGAAACGCGCCTCGGGGAGTCCTGCCGGGAGCGCCGCGTCCTCGACCGTCTCGCGCTCATACGCCGATAGGATTTTGCTAGGATTTCGGTCGATGCGAACGCTTTCGCTCGCCGTCCTCCTCGCCTCAGGCCTCTCCACCGCGCGCGCGGCGAGCCTGGACGTGACCGCCTCCTACAAGCTGAAGGCGTCGTCCTACTCGAATCTCCACTACAACACGGCCGACAAGAACTCCCACTCCTTCATCGCCAACGACGCGCGCCTGGGCATCGCGGTGCGCAAGATCCCTCTCGAGCAGCGCGGGGGGGAGGACGTCACCATGGACCTCGGCATCGTCCTGCGGGCCATCGGCGTGTCCGGCTCCACCGCCTCCGTGGCCTCGCCGTTCGACCGCGTCGCGTCCTACTACCCCAACGCGGACCTGACGCCGTTCATCGAGAACGCCTACCTGAAGGTGCACCGCCTCTTCGGCTACCCTTGGGAGGCGACCTTCGGCCGCCAGAGCTACCGCCTGGGCGGCGGCCTACTGCTCGACGACGACGGCGCCGGACTGACCGGCGCCTCCGCCCGCGGCGAGCTGCCGTGGTGGAACATGAAGGTCGAGGGCTTCGTCTTCAACGACCGCAACCCCCTGAACGCCTCCGCCCCGAACAGCCTCGACCTCGCCGGCCTGTCCGTGGACCTGCCCGGCGAGGGCGTCTGGCAGCTCAACCAGCTCATCGAGCGCGACCGCGCCCAGCAGACCGTCTACGGCTGCAGCTACACGGGCAACCCGCAGGCCAACGGCTGCCTCGTTTCGAAGGCGCTGCGAAGCTTCACCGGCTTGAGATACCAGATCAGCTACGGCCCGATGGTGTTCGACGGCGAGGCCGCGATCCAGAAAGGCTACGCGACCCCGACCGGCCCCTCGCCCGCCGGCAACCACATCACCTACAACGGCAACGCCCAGGTCGTGCGCATGAAGTGGAAGCAGTCGCTGTGGAAGACCGGCGAAGGCATCGCCCGGATGTCCGTCGCGCGCGGCAGCGGCGACGATCCCGGCACCCCGACCACGGACGAGGCGTTCTTCCCGAGCCGCGGCCACCGCCACAACGGCCTCGAGCGCGCGGGCTTCGGCGAGCTGTTCGCCGCGACCGCCTACGACGCGTTCGGGGGGAACTACTCCACGACCACCAAGAACGGCCTGCGCAACGGCGCCTCCGGCCTGCTGGTGGTCGGCGCCGGCTACACCCCGCCCGCCTACAAGAGCCTCACCCTCGACATCGACTTCTTCCTGTACCAGGCCGAGCGCATCTCCAACGGCCCCCGGACCTTGGGCACGGAGTGGGACGTACGCCTGCGCTACCCGATCCGCGACCAGCTGAACATCGCCGCGACCATGGCCTACTTCCGCGCCGGTAAGTTCACGGACCCGGGCCGCTCGATCGCCCGCAAGTACTCCTTCGAAGTCTCCGGCCGCTTCTAAGCGCCTCCCGCCGGGACCGGAGGGGGCGCCTCAGGGACGATCGCCCCCCACGAATAGTTGCATCAACCTGCCACTTTGGCAGGTAAAAAATACGCGCCTCCAGGCACCTGGCCTGACGATTCGACGAATTCCCGCCCAAAAGACTCGCACCGGTGCGAGTCCCGGCCGGGGCTTCCGGACCTAGGTCCCGGGTTTACGGCGCCTCTTTCAGCCCGCCCACGCGGCGCGTCCCAGCCTGTTGGCCCCTAACGACCCTATTCCGGGCCCTTCGACGCCGCCCAATCCCGCGCCCCGCCTAGGAACGTGAGCAAGTAGTCGGATTTAAAGGCTTCAACGGCATTGCCCCCCAACGGAATGGCCGCCCCCGCGGGGGGCGGCCAGGATCGTCGCCTTCGGCGCCGATCTTAAATGTACTGCAGCATCGGCGCATCGT
>JACPFR010000032.1 GCA_016182905.1 Elusimicrobiota bacterium | reverse complement strand
GCGGCGGGGTTCGGGGGCGCGCTCCTGGCGACGGGGCTCGGGACGGCGCTCGGGCGGACGCGGGGCGGAGTTCCGGACGGGCGCGCGCTGCGGCGCGCGGGCCGGGGCGGACGGGGCCGGCGCGGGAGAGTCGGGGCCCCAGCGCTTCTCGGTCAGGCGGATCCTGGCGGGCTTGACGCCCATGCCCATGAAGCCGGTGGAGCCTTCCTGCATGACGGTGATCTCGACCTGGTCGCGGCGCAGCCCGCTCTTGCTTAGGGCGGCCTCGACGGCGTCTTTGACGGTGCGGCCTTCGGATTCGATCGGTTCCATTGGTTTATCCTCCGGGGGAGCTTGGTCCTAGGCCTCGAGCTGGTCCTTCAGGGCGACCTGAACGACCGTGCTGACCAGGCTGTTCGTCAGCCAGTACAGCACGAGGCCGGACGGGAAGTTCATGAACATGAACGTGAAGATGAGCGGCATGAACATCATGACTTTCTGCTGAGCCGGGTCGCCGGCGGGCGGGTTCATCTTGCTCTGCAGGAACATCAGACCGCCCATCACGATGGGCAGCACGTAATACGGGTCCTTCGCCGACAGGTCCTTGATCCAGAAGATCCACGCCGCGCCGTGCAGCTCCCACGAGTTGCGCAGGGCGTTGAACAGCGCGATGAAGATCGGCATCTGCAGGATCATCGGCAGGCAGCCTCCGAGCGGGTTGGCCCCCTTCGTCTTGTACATCTCCATCGTCGCCGCGCTGAGCTTCGCGGAGTCGTCGGCGTACTTCTGCTGGAGCTTCGCGATCTCGGGCTGGAGCTTCTTCATCGCCGCCGCGGCGCGCAGGCTCTTCCAGGTCAGCGGGAACAGCAGCACCTGCAGGATCAAGGTCAGCGCGAGGATGGCCCAGCCCCAGTTATGGGTCAGCCCGTTGAGGTACTCGAGCGACTCCAGCATCTTTCGGCCGATCCAGGCGAAGTAGCCGAAATCGATCGAGCGCTCGAGGCCGATGCCGTAGCGCGACAGCCAGGTCTGGCCCTTCGCGCCGAGGTAGTACGGGACCTCCCAGGTGAAGGAGCCGTTCGGCGGGATGGTCACGGGCTTGGCCGTCAAGGTGAGCTTGGGCGGCAGCGAGACGAGCGGCGCGGCGAAGTGCTCGGGGGAGGGCAGCAGCGCGGCGAGGAAGTAGCGGTTGTCGACGCCGATCCAGCGGAACGGCTCGGCGTGCGCGCCTTCCTTCAGCTTCTCGATGCGCCCGTTGAGCCCCTTGGCCGCGGGCGTCAGCGCGATCGCGCGCAGCATGTCTGCGTTCTCCTTCTGCTCGGTGGCGATGGTGCCGAGCCCGGGGCCGACCGTCAAGGTCCAGGCGCCCGCGTCGACGGCGCGCCTCGAGGCGTTGACCGCGACGACGCGCACGCGCGGCAGGACCGTGCCTTCTCCGGGCAGGAACTCCTTGGAGATCTTGAGGCCGTCGGGGCGCGTCGCCGTGTAGACGATCCCCTTCTTGAACGAGTCGTCGCGCTTGAACTCGAGGTCCGGGAAGGTCCCGAACAGGCCCTCGTCGGCGTTATGCACGAGCTCGACGCGCCCGAGCGGCTCGGGGTACAGGAAGCTGACGATCGCGGCGCCGCGGGGATGGATCTTCGCGACCGCGTCGCCGAGCCGGACCTCGTCGGCCTCGGCGGCGTCGAGCTTGACCGCGGCGGCGGCCGGGGAAGATGCGGTCGCGACCGGCGCGAGGGCGGCGGAAGACGCGGCCGGTGGATTCGCGGTGCGGTTGTTGGCTCCGGTCGCGAATCCTGCGGGCTTCGTCGCCGGAGGGTTGAACCGCTTCTCCAAGAAGCCGAACCACGCGGCGTACACGGCGACGGAGAGCGAGACGGCGAGCAGGAGGTTTCGGTCCATGGGTTATCGGGGGAGCGGCACGGGATCGTGCCCGCCGGGGTGGAAAGGGTGACATCGCAAGACGCGCAGCGCGGAGAGGGCCAGCCCTCTCCGCGCTCCGTGGGTCGAGACCGCCTCATGGGCGTAGTCGCCGCAGCTCGGATAAAAACGGCACGCGGCGGGGAGCCACGGCCGGATTCCGGCGCGGTAGAGATCGAGCAAGGCGATCAGGATCGGCTTCATGGGCGCAGAAGGCCGGCTTTCCTCCAGAGGTCGAGGATGTCGCGCTCCGCGTCGGCCCGCCCCTTCCAGGGGCAGCCCGCGCGCGGATACGCGACCATCTCGACTCCCGGACGGAGCTCCGAGCGGCGCAAGCGGAAGGTCTCGCGCAGCAGGCGCTTGAGGCGGTTGCGCCTCACGGCGTTGCCGACCTTCGCGCTCACGGAAAGCCCCAGACGGGGCTCCCGCTCGGCGGCGTCGACGCGGTGCCAGAGGATGAGCGAGCGCCCGACGGTCTTCCGTCCGGACTGGAAGACCCGCCGGAACTCCCCGCGCTCCTTCAGGCGCGCGTCGTCGCCGAAACCGGACGGCGGCGTCAAGCCTTCTTCTTGATTAAGGTGACGCGGCCTTTCGCGCGACGGCGGTTCAGCGTCTTGCGGCCGCCGGGCGTGGACATGCGCGCGCGGAAACCGATCTTCTTCATGCGTTTGCGATTATGCGGCCGGTATGTAGGGAGCATTGAACGCCTAGTATAGGAAAAATAACGACTGTACGGCAACGCTGATATGGGCGGGGGCGGCGGGATGATGTCCTCCGGGGACGGGCGCGATTGGCCGCGCCCTCCGGGGTAGACGCGACAACGACGGCCATGGTCGCGTCAACCCCAAGCCCCGTCGGACATCATCCCGCCGCCCCCCTTATTTCAACGGCGCCGAGCGTCTCATTGTTCGTCGCGGCGCCGCGTCGGCGAGCACCGAATCGCGACGTCGGCCGAATAATCAGCGAACGACAACGAAACGGCCACGACGGCGGGACTGGAGCTCTCGAGAGGAGGGCGACGGAGCGATGTCTGACGGGGTGTGGGGTCGCCGCGCTGTTTGCGCTCGAAGCGCGGTCGACCCCAAGCGAGGCTCAATGCCGAGCGGCCCCGTCAGACATCGCTCCGTCGCCCGTCCCGCATCGGGAGCTCCCCCCCGCCGTCTTGAGCCGTTCCGGGAAAATGCTAGGATAAATTCCATGGAAAACGCGCAAAAAGAGCGGTCTATCTCGGTTCTCAGCAAGGAAGAACGGTCCTATCCGCCCCCCGCCGCCTTCGCGAAGACGGCCTCGGTGCCGAGCAAGGCCGCGCGCGCGCGCCTGGCCGCCTTCGCCGCGAAGTCTCCCGAGAAGTTCTGGGACGCCGCCGCGCGCGAGCTGTTCTGGTTCAAGCCGTGGCGCAAGACCCTCCAGTGGAAGGTCCCCGACGCGAAGTGGTTCGTCGGCGCGACCACCAACCTCTCCTACAACTGCCTCGACCGGCATCTCGACGGCCCGCGCCGCAACAAGGCCGCCTTGATCTGGGAGAGCGAGCCCGGGAAGGTCCGCACCTACACCTACCTGCAGCTGCACCGCGAGGTGTGCCTGTTCGCCAACGCGCTGAAGGGGCTCGGCGTGAAGAAGGGCGACCGCGTCGCGATCTACCTGCCGCTCATCCCCGAGGCCGTCGTCGCCATGCTCGCCTGCGCGCGCATCGGCGCCGTGCACGGCGTGGTGTTCGGCGGCTTCTCCGCCGAGGCCCTGCGCGACCGCCTCAACGACGCCGGCGCGTCCGTCGTCGTGACCGCCGACGGCGGCTGGCGCAAGGGCGCGATACTGAGGCTCAAGGACGCCGTCGACGAGGCGGTCAAGGGCGCGCCCTCGGTCAAGGCCGTCGTCGTGCTCAAGCACGCCGACAACGAGATCACGATCGACGCGGCGCGCGACCATTGGTGGCATCGCCTGACGGCGAAGGCGTCCCCCATCTGCCCTGCCGAGAAGCTCGACAGCGAGCATCCGCTGTTCATCCTTTATACGTCCGGCAGCACGGGCAAGCCGAAGGGCATCCTGCACACGACCGGCGGCTACATGGTTCAGACCGCCTGGACGACGAAGCACGTCTTCGACCTCAAGGACACCGACGTGTTCTGGTGCACGGCCGACGTCGGCTGGGTCACCGGGCATTCCTATCTCGCCTACGGCCCGCTGCTCAACGGCGCGACCGCGCTGATGTACGAGGGCGCGCCGCTGACGCCGCAGCCCGACCGCTTCTGGTCGATGATCGCCCGGCACTCCGTGTCGGTCTTCTACACGGCGCCCACCGCGATCCGCACCTTCATGCGCCTCGGCGAGGAGCACCCGAAGCGGCACGACCTGTCCTCCCTGCGCCTGCTCGGCACCGTCGGCGAGCCGATCAACCCGGAAGCCTGGCGCTGGTACAAGAAGAACATCGGCGGCGACCGCTGCCCGATCGTGGACACCTGGTGGCAGACGGAGACCGGCGCCATCATGATCTCCCCCCTGCCCGGCGCGACCGCGGCCAAGCCCGGCTCGGCGACCTTGCCCCTTCCCGGCATCGACGCCGAGGTCGTGGACATGAAGGGCGCGGCCGTGCCTCCCGGCGCGGGCGGCTACCTCGTCATCCGGCGGCCGTGGCCGTCGATGCTGCGCACGATCTGGGGCGACGCGGAGCGCTACCGCGCCCAGTACTGGTCGCAGATCCCGGGCATGTACTTCACCGGCGACGGCGCGCGCAAGGACAAGGACGGCTACCTCTGGATACTCGGCCGCATCGACGACGTGCTCAACGTCTCCGGCCACCGGCTCTCCACCTCGGAGATCGAGTCCGCGCTCGTCGGGCATCCTTTCGTCGCGGAGTCGGCCGTCGTGGGCCGGCCCGACGAGCTGCACGGCCAGGCCGTCGTCGCCTTCGTCACGCTCAAGGGCGGGCGCACGCCGAGCCCCGAGCTCAAGGAGCTGCTGCGCGAGTTCGTCGCGAAGGCGATCGGCTCGATCGCGCGGCCGGCGGAGATCCGCTTCACCGACTCCCTCCCCAAGACGCGCTCCGGCAAGATCATGCGGCGCCTGCTGCGCGAGATCGCGGCCGGCGGCGCGGTGCGCGGCGACGTGACCACGCTCGAGGACTTCGGCATACTCGCGAAGCTCCAGCAGGACGAGGAGTAGGAGGCGGCGATCGAAAGGCTGATAGCCGCCTCCGCGTTGACCGCCGCGCTGTTCTGGGTCTTCGAGTCGAAGCGATCCTGGAGCGCGCCGTTCCCCGTGCGCCTGGTCCTGTTCGCCCTGCTGTCCTGGGTCTGCCTCGGCTGGACCGTGGCCGTGCGCCTCTTCCCCGACGCGTTCCCCCTCGAGCTCTCCGCGGCCGACGCCCTCTCCCTCCAGCTCGGCTCGGTGGCGCTCGGGGCGGCGGCCTTCGCCGCGGCGCGCGGCCGCCGGGGCCTCGCGGCCGGCGCGGCCTTCGGGCTGATCTCCTCGGGGATCGGCTGGTGCGCCTCGCGCTGGCCGCTGCTCGCGCGCGCCGTCGAACTGTGCGGCGGCGTCTTCCTCGTTCTTTTATTGAACCTCTTCCTGACGGCGGCGCTGGCCGTCTCCTGCGCCGCGCTCGCCGCCGCTCTGGTCCGAGAGGACCTGCGGCCCTGGTCCCGCCGCATCGCGGTCTCGCTGGTCGCCGCGTGGGCGCTCGCGACCTTCGGCGCCGACGCCGCGCTCTCCCGCGTCTGGGGCTTCGGCCCGCGCTCGCTGGCCGCCGCCGCGGGAGTGCCGACGAACCGCGGCGCGCGCACGCTCGGCGTCGCCTGGCTGTACCCGACGCGCAACCGCTCCTATCACGTCGACGCCCGGCGCATGTCCTCGGAGACGACGGACCTGTCGCCCGACAGCATCGACCGCATCGAGTCGTTCCTCGAGAAGTCGGGCTACCGCGGCGTGTTCGCCGAGGAGGCGCTCGCGGCGGTGCGCCTCGGCCGCCTGCAGTGGTGGGACGAGGAGCGCGCGCTCGACGCGATGATGATCTCCGTCCCCGGGCGCGTCCACCCCGACTACCTGCGCGCCCTCGAACTGCTGCGCGCGGGGCCGGTCACCGCCGAGCGCTACGCCAAGCTCGAGCGGCTGTCCGCGGCGACGGGGCGGCGCGTCGAGGGCTTCGAGAAGGCCTCCAACGCCCAGCGCATCTTCGAGGGCTTCTCCGCGGCGTACGCGCGCTTCGGCGACGAGGCCAACGCGCGCGAGTGGCTGCTCCGCCTCGACGGCCTGTGGGCCGTCAGCGACAAGCGCATCGAGGTCGGCGAGTTCGCGGAGCTGCGCGAGGGCCGCGTCGAGGGCGCGGCCCTGCTCGACGAGCGCGGCGCGACCGGCCTGCGCGTCGGCCTGTTCGCGGTGTGGCGCAGCTCGGCCACGCAGACCACCCACTATTGGCTCTCCGGCTCGCGCGTCCCCGATCAGGACGGCAAGTTCTACTTCGAAGGCCTCGGGCCGGGCCGCTACGTGCTCGCCCTGCTCGGCCGCCCCGAGGACCTGCGCGGCTCCTTCTCCGGCGTCCCCGGCGTCTTCGAGATCACCGAGGAGCGGCCCGACGTGTTCCTGAACCCTTTGCGCATCCGCCGCGAGCTCGAGCCGTCCACCGAGGCCTTCGGGCCCGGCGGCCTGCCCGAGGCGCGCGTCCCGCTGGTCCCCGAGCCGCCGATCCGTCTCGGACGTTAGGGGACCGAGCGTCGAGACCGGGAACGGATCGAACCACAAAGACACGAAGAACGGAAAAAGAGTCAACGGCATACGCCGTTCGCCGTGACTTTGTGTCTTTGTGGTTGAAATCCTCCCGCTCGCGAGCTATTTGGACCGCACGAGGCCGTTCAGTCGCGCGAGGCGCGCCTCGGCGTCGGCCTTGGCGAACGCGTCCTTCCTGAGTCTCGCCACGACGAGCCGCGTCTCGAGCAAGGCGCGGTAGCTCCAGTCGGCGCGCGCGCCGCGGTCGAGGACCGCCGCCGCCTCCGCCATCCCGTCGGGACCGCCCTGGAGCGCGAGTGCGGCGAGCGAGCCGCCGAGGGCGTGAAGGGCGCGCGCGTCGAGCGGGTTCCAGCCCGCCAGCGCGCGCGCGGCGGCCGCGGCCTCGCCTCCCAAAGCGAGGCGACGGGCGGGATCTTTCTCCGCGCGCGCCTGCTCGCGGATCGCGCCGACGAGCCACAGGCCGTAGCTCTGCTCGGCGGGGTTCAGCCGGACCGCGGCGGCGTAGGCCGCGCGGGCCGCGTCGAGACGGCCCTCGTGCTGCGCGCGCATGCCTTGGAAGGCGCGGCGGTCGGCGAGCAGCAGCCACGCGGCGGCGGCGAAGGCCGCGGCGGAAAAAACCGCGGCCGCCCGCGTCGCGCCGCGCGGGCGCGGGCCTCCCGGGTCGAGCAGGCCGAGAAGCAGCGCCGCGAGGGCGAGCCCGTCGAGCGGGACGGGGTTGAGCTTGGCGGCGACGAACGCCGCGGCGAGGCCCGCCCCCGCGGCCGCCGCGCCGGAGCGCGAGGCCTCGTCGCCCAAGGCGTTCCTCAGGCGGCGCCAGGCCGCGACCAGGAGCCAAGCGTAGGCCGCGAAGCCGGCGAGCCCCGTCGTCGCGAGCGCCTGCAGGAGGTCGTTGTGCGCGTGCGCCTGGCCGCCGTTCTCGCCGTAGGCGCGCACGAAGCCCTCGGTCTTGTGGCGGCCGAGCATCAAGGCGAAGGTGTCGGGACCTGAGCCGAGCAGCGGATGCGCCGCGAACACGCTCAGCGCGGAGCGCCAGACGGCGACGCGTCCGAGGTCGGACATGTCCGTCGGACGCGCGCGCCCCGCGGCGTAGACGAGCGCTCCCGCCAGGACGGCGGCCGCCGCGACCTTGACGCCGGACTTCGGCGCGCGCAGCCGCCCGGTCCACAGCAGCCAGCACGCGGCGCCGGCCGCCGCCGCGAGCCACGCCCCGCGCGACCACGTGAAGAGCAGCCCCGCGAGCGAGAGCGCGACGCAGGCCCAGCCGCCGAGCCTGTCCCGCGGGCTCTCTCCGTCGAGGGCCAGTCGCAGCTGCAGCGGCAGGAGCATGGCGAGGCTCGCGCCCAGCCCGACCGGGCTTCCCGTCAGCGAGCCGATGCGCCCGTAGGGGATCCCCCCGACGGCGTTGACGACGGGGTCGAGGCCCGCGAGCTGGAGCAGGCCGTAGGCGGACAGCGCCGCGCCGGCCCACGCGCCGGCGAGGAGCGCCGCGCGCGCGAAGGCGGGTCCGGCGCCCGAGGCGAGCGCCGCGACGACGGCGCACAGCCCCAAGGTCAGCAGGCCGTGGCCGCGCGCCGAGTACTCTCCGAGCAGGCTCACGGCCGGAGCCTGCGAGAAAACGCCGGAGAGAACGGCCGCGCCGACGCACGCGGCCAAGGGACGGAGGAGGTCCGGCTTCGCGGGGACTTTGGCCTTGGACTTGCCGGCCGGGACGGGATGATAGAGCGCGCCGAGGCTCGCCGCGGCGGCGGCGAGAGCCAGCACGAACAGCTTCGGGAGCACGTACGGCGCGGCGGCTCCCGGCCAGGCCGCGAACAGCGGGGCGAACGCCGCCAGCGCGAGGCCCCAACTCTGAAGGATCATCGGCCGGAATCCTAGCAAAGTGGAGCCGAGCCGAAGCCCGTGAGACCGCCCGCGGGGATAACGCGGGAATCCTTCGCCTCAAGGATAGTTATAATCTCCGCGTGCCCGAAATCCTGACTCCGGCCTCGACGCGCTCCGCCCTGGAGCGCCGCGCGTTCTCCGAGCTCAAGGCGTCCCTCGCCGCCTCCCCCGCGCGCCTGGCCAAGCTCTGGCCCGCGCTGACCCCGCTCGAGCGCGCCGCGTGCTGGCGCCTCCTGCCCCCGGCCGCCGTCGCCGCCGCCGCGAAGGCCCTGCCCGCGCCCGCGCGCTGGGAGGCGTATCAGGCCTCTTCGATCGACTGCCTGGCGCCCTACCTCGAGGACGCCCCGCTCGGCGCCCGCGACCTCTTCCGCGCGCCGACGCGCCGCGAGGCCGCCCTCCTCCGGAAGGGGCTCGCCGAGTGATCGTCAACGCGCCCGGCATCGTCCTCTCCCGCCGCGCCTTCGGCGAGTACGACCGCCTCTGCGCCGTGTTCACCGAGCAGTTCGGCAAGATCCCCGCGCGCTTCGTCGGCGTCAACCGGCCCAAGGGCAAGATGAAGGCTTTGAGCGAGCCGGGGGTCTGGGGCGAATACCGCCTCCACCTCTCCGCGCGCTCGGAGTTCGCCAAGGCCGTCGGCGGCCGCCTGATCTCGAGCTTCCCGGGCTGGCGCGCCGACCTCGGCCGCACCTTCGACGCGCTCGCCTGCCTGGAGATGGTCGACCGTCTCACGCCCGACCATCAGCCGAGCCCCGAGAAGTACGCGCTCCTGGGCTCCGTCCTCTCCGCGCTCGACCACGCTCCGAGCGGCTGGCTCGCCCCCGCCTTCGGCCTGCGCCTGGCCGTGATGATCGGCATCTCCCTTCGCGAGCGCGCGCCCGCGCCCGCCCGCTCCGTCTGGGCCGCGCTGCACGACGAGGACCTTCTCGCCCTGCCCTCGCTTCCCTACGACGCGCCCGCCGCCGAGTCCGCGCGCCGTCTGCTCGACGAGCATCTCGGCGCGCACGCCGGCCGCCGCCTGCGCGCCTTCGAGTTCCGCGACGCTTTGATCAAGACCGCCCCTCAGGGAGTTCCCGCGTGATGACCTTTCAAGAGATCGTTCTCGAGCTGCAGGATTTCTGGTCGAAGCAGGGCTGCGCCATAGTGCAGCCCTACGACCTCGAAAAGGGCGCCGGCACCTTCAACCCCGCCACCTTTTTTGGGGCACTCACGTCGGCTCCCGCTCATTATGCCTACATCGAGCCCTGCCGCCGCCCCGCCGACGGCCGCTACGGCGAGAACCCCAACCGCCTCGGCAAGTACTACCAGTTCCAGGTCATCATGAAGCCCGTTCCAAAGGGGATCACCGACGTCTACCAGAAGTCCCTGAAGGCCATCGGCCTCGACCCCAAGAAGCACGACCTGCGCTGGATCGAGGACGACTGGGAGTCCCCGACCCTCGGCGCCTCGGGCGTGGGCTGGGAGGTCTGGCTCGACGGCATGGAGATCACCCAGTTCACCTACTTCCAGCAGATGGGCTCGATGCCCCTCTCGCCCGTCTCCGTGGAGCTCACCTACGGCCTCGAGCGCATCGCGATGTACCTTCAGAACAAGAACTCCGTCTACGACCTCGACTACGGCGGCGGCCTGACCTACGGCGACCTGCACAAGCCCCAGGAGCGCGAGCTGTCGCGCTATTCCTTCGAAACGGCGGACGTGGCGCTCCTCTCCCGGCATTTCAACGAGTGGGAAGCCGAGGGCGGGCGCCTCGCCGGCCTGGGCGACCCGATCCCCGCGTACGACTGCGTCGTGCGCGCCTCGCACCTCTTCAACACGCTCGAGGCGCGCGGCGCCATCTCGGTCACCGAGCGGGCGCACTACATCGGGCGCATCCGCAGCCTGGCGCGAAAAGTCATGGAGCTCTACATCGAGAAGCACGCGCCGAAAGAACCGGCGGCGGCGAAATAACATGGCCAAGAAAACCAAGCTCAACGACTTCCTCCTCGACATCCACACCGAGCCGTTCCCCGCGCGCTTCGTCCCCCCCGCGCTCGACCAGCTCAAGCTCAACGCGGCCAAGTGGCTCGCGGGCAAGATCGAACACGGCGACGTCGCCGTCTCCGGCACGCTCCGCCACCTGATCTTGACGGTCAAGGGCGTCGCCTCGAAAGGCCTCGATAAGACCGAACGCTTCAAGGGTCCCAAGGTCGGCGCCCCCGCGCCCGCGCTGGAAGGCTTCGCGCGCAAGTACGGCCTCGACTCCGCGGCCCTCATCCCCGACAACGGCGTCCTGTACGCCGAGGTCCACAGCAAGGGTGAAGCCGCCTCCGTCCTCTTCGCCGCGATGATCCCCGAGCTGATGAAGTCCCTCCAGTTCCCCAAGTCCATGACCTGGGAGGAATCCGGCTTCAAGTTCGGCCGCCCCCTGCGCGCCGTCACCGCCATGCTCGGCGACAAGGTCGTCGCCGTCGCCGTCGCCGGGATCAAGTCCGGCCGCGCCGTCCACGGCCATCCGGTCCTGGCCAAGCAGCCGGTCCTCTTGAAAGACCCGGCCAAGCACGCCGCCGTCCTGCGCCAGGGGCTCGTCATCGCCGACCCGGCCGAGCGCCGCGACTACCTCCTCAAATGCCTCGCCCAGGCGACGAAGTCCACGGGAGGGATCGCCGAGCCCGACGAGGCGCTCATCGACGAGACCGTCTTCATGGTCGAGCATCCGGTCCCCGTCCTGGGCAAGCTGCGCGACGCGCACATGGTCCTGCCCGCGGAGCTGCTCAAGCTCGTGATGAAGAAGCAGCTCAAGTTCTTCCCCGTCGTTACCAGGGACGGCCTCCTTCACCCGTATTTCGTCGGCGTGCGCGACGGCCTCTCCTCCGGCAACGAGCTGGTGCGCGAGGGCTATCAGCGCGTCCTCGAGGCGCGCTTCAACGACGCGGCCTTCTTCGTCGGCCGCGACTCCGCCTCCACCCTCGCGAGCAAGCTGCCCCAGCTCGAGCGCGTGACCTACCAGAAAGCCCTCGGCTCCATGGCCCAGAAGGCCGCCCGCGTCGAGTCCGTCGCGGCGTGGATCTCCGAGCGCCTGCGCCAGACCGCGCCCGTCGACGAGCAGGCCGTCGCCCGCGCCGCCAAGCTCGCCTACGCCGACCTCGTCACCGACGTGGTGAAGGAATTCCCCGAGCTCCAGGGCCACATGGGCGGCGTCTACGCCCGCAAGGACGGCGAGTCCGAGAAGGTCGCCCTCGCCGTCGAGCAGTTCTACTTCCCCGTCGCCGCCAAATCCCCCGCCCCGGCGACCGCCGAGGCGGCCGTCGTCTCGCTGGCGGGCAAGCTCGACAGCCTCGCGGGCTGCTTCGCCGCGGGGATGATCCCCACCGGCTCGGCCGACCCGTACGCCCTGCGCCGTCAGGCCCTGGGCGCGGTGCGCATCGTCCTCGAGAAGCAGCTCCCCCTCGACCTCGACGGGGCCGTCGCCCACGCGATCTCCCTGCAGCCCGTCGCCGTCCCGGAGCCCGCCAAGCTCGCCGCCCAGCTCTGCGACTTCGTCTGGGGCCGCGCCCAGTCGCTCTTCGAGGAGATGAACTACGCCGTCGACGAGGTGCGCTCCATCCAGGCCGGCGCGCTGACGAACCTGCCCAACGCTTTCCTGCGCCTCGCCGCGCTGCGCGCCGTGCGCCGCGACCCCGCCTTCGAGTCCCTGGCGGCCGCGTTCAAGCGCGCCTCGAACATCCTCAAGCAGGCGAAGCTGTCCGACTCTCCTCCCCCCGAGCGCGCGCTCCTGCGGGACCAGGCCGACTTCGACCTCTACGACGCCCTCGTCACGGCCGAAGGCTCGGCCAACGACCGCATCGTGCGCGGCGACTTCGAGGGCGGCCTGAAGACCCTCGTCTCGGTCAAGCCCCACCTCGACCAGTTCTTCGAGAAGGTCATGGTGATGGTCGAGGACGAGGCCCTCAAGAAGCAGCGCCTGGCGCTCCTGAGCAAGCTCGTGCGCGCCTTCCGCCGCGTGGCCGACCTCTCCGAGATCCAGGCTTCCGCGTCGTGAGAGCTTCGCGCTAACGCCTTCGGTCGACGACGAACCCCGTCGCGAAGCCGACCATCGTCCAGGTCAGCACGGCCGATCCCGCCAAGCCGGCGACGTGTCCGGCGTACAGCCCCACCGACGACAGCAGGAAGAGAACGGGGCTGAGCAGGAGGAGCAGGGGCGTGGCGGAGTAGGCGGCCAGCTGCGTCAGCGCGCCTTGATGGTCGGGGGTGGCGTTGAGCAGGCACGCTCCGAGCAGGACTCCCAAGACGAAGCCACCGAGGGAAAGCCTTCGGCACCACATATCCTCAGTGTAGCGGCCCGGCGGGCCGCCGACCATGACCGGCGCTATATTCGTTTAATTAGCGCCGATCCCGGCGGGCGCGGACGGTCTCGGCGTACGCTTCCAATTTCTCCGCGCCGGCGGCGTCGCCTTTCTCGCGCAGGCTCTTGATCGAGCTCTCGACCGACGCCAGAAGCTCGACGTCCCACTTCGCGTCCGCCGCCGCGCGGTTCTGGCCGCGCATGGCCATGCCCTGGGGACCGATGAGCTCCCTCAGCCTCTCCTCGGGGTCTTCGGGCGACGCGTTCTTCCTCCGGAAGTAAAGCGCCAGCCCGAGCCCCGCGAGAGCCCCGACGGTCCACGCTCCGACGATGCGGCCATCCATGTCCTCTCCTCCCCTCTATAGCGTGGAGCGCCCGTCGCCCACCAACTGCGGGGTCTGGTCGCGGTTGTCGCGCCGCGCGGCGTCCCGCACCTTCGGCGACAGCGCGTCGAACAGCTCCTTGAGGGTGGCCTTGCCGCCGCGCGCGTTCAGCGCCTTCAGGAGGTGATAGGTGAACAGGCCGTGGCCCGACGCCTCGTCGGAGCCGGTCATCTCGTCGGACGCGGAGGCGGTCAGCGCCCCCACTCGCCCCGCGGCGCCCCCGCCGTCGTCGATCTTGGACACGAGCGGCCTCAGCCCCTTGCCGATCACGGAGCGCGGCCCCGCGCCGGAAAAGCAGGCGTCCATGGCCACGAGCACGCGCCGGGCCTTCAGGGCGTTGAGCTTCGCGTACAGCCGCTTGACGGGATAGCCGGTGGTCTCGGTGAACTTCGCGTCCGCGTCCCACGGCATCAGGTAGGCCTGTCCCTTCTCCGGGTCCGGCGCGCCATGCCCGGAGAAATAGAACAGCACGGTCGAGCGCTCGTCGGTGTTGCGCGGCAGCCACGCCTCGAGGTACTTCTCCAGCGCCGACTTCCCGGCCTGCTGGTCGACCAGGAAGACGATGTTCCGTTCCGGGTAGCCCGCCGCCAGCAGGTGCGCCTTGACGGCGCCGGCGTCTCGCGCTGCGTGCTCGGCCTTCAGCGCCGATTGATAAGACTCCACGCCGACGACGAGCGCGAACTTCGTCTCGTCCTCCGGCAGGCGGTAGGACGGGGACTCGACGTCCGAGCGGTACGAGGCGGCAGGGGCGGCCTTGGGCGCCGGGGTCTCGGCCGCGACTTCGGTCTCCGCGCCGGCCTCCCGCTTCTCGGCCATCATCCTCTTGTAAAGCTCCGTCTGCGGCCCGAACTCGGCGGTGAGGTGCTTGGCGAGGTCCTTCTGGAACCTGAACGGGCTCGCGCTGCCGGTCGTCAGCAGGCGCCGGCTGTGGGCCGACAGGGTCTTGATCTCCCACGCGAACGCTCCGGGCTTGAGGCGCACGATGACGTCCGCGCCCCGGGGGTCGTTCTCGTCGAACAGCGAGACGGTCTGGAGGCCGGTGAGGGCGCCGATGGACGAGGCGGTGTCGTCGCGGCGGGGGTCGCCGCCGCGCTTGCCTTCGGGGATGGCGAAGACGAGGCTCGAGGGGTCGTGGGCGATCTCGACGGGGTTCGACACGGTCCCCATCGGCGCGCAGCCGTTCAGGATGGTCAGGGCGGACGCGGCGGTCAGGAGCAGGAGCAGCGGTCTCAGGGTCATGGGGCCTCGGTCCGGCGAAGCGGGCACGTCGGATTGTAGTCGGAATAAAGGGCTCACGCCAGCCTTTTCTCCCCCCGCTACGTTCGGTTCTTCAGGGGCCGGCCGAACCCCCTGAAGATCCAGCCGCGGCCCAGCATCGTCGCGCTTTCCTCCTCTCGGGTCACGTACCACCGGTCGCGCGAGGCCTCCACGACGCGGTACCCTCCGTCGGCGCCGACCTCGGTCACCAGCGCGATGTGGGTGATCCAGCCCTCGCGGCCGCGGCTCATGAAGACGACGTCGCCCGGCTCGGGCGGGCCGATCATGTCCAGGCATCCGTTGTGCTTGCAGTAGGAATACAGGTTCCGGGCTCTCCGGTCGAAGTACGGGTCGCCGGGCCGGCCGTCGCGCTTCCCGTAGTGGTCCGGGTGCGCCTTGTAGTCCTGCTCGAGCAGCTTCCGGATCGAGGTGCCCGAGTTCCGGTAAGCGAGCCGCGGGACGTCCATGCAGACGATCAGTCCCATCTTTCCGCCGACGTCGTTCAGATAGCCCTGCGCCGGGTCGTACCAGAGCCCGATGAGCTTGCGGGCCTCCGCCACGACGCGAGAGCGGTCCGTGCGGGGTTCCCAGACGCTGGGCTCGATCATCGGCCCGCGATAAAAGCGGCCTCGTCCCGCGAAAAGCAGGGCGGCGACGGATAGCGCGCCCAGGCCCGAGAACCCGAGCATCAGGCGCTTCTTAGTTTGATTGGTCATGACCTGGATATCGAATCCGCCGTGCTGTGCTTACCTTTCTCAGATTGGATGTCGATTACATCGCAATGGCCCCGTTCACTCACCCATGTGCGTCATAGCGCGTATCCAAAAGGGCTGCAGCCATCTGGTTCGGGAATTCCTGTGTCGGCATTCACTGTGCAGGTAAACCCTACCCGGGGTTCCTTCGGTTTTTGGGAGTACCCCACTTCGACCGCCCAAGATAAATGAGGTCGGTCTCCATCCCACCCGTAATAAAGGCCCAGAGCGCTGCTCTTGACCGCGCATCCTCTGCCCTCAAATATCGCCTGGACGATGCAACTTTTCGCCCCCCTCAATCGTATGTTAAAGAGAGATAACTGTGAGTCTTGATTCGGAACGACGGCGCTGTTACACTAGGGGCATGAAGATCAACGCGGTCTTGGAGCCCCAGCCGGAAGGCGGATTCACCGCCTACATCCCGGCGTTGCCCGGTTGCGTTTCGGAAGGCGATACGGAGGCTTCGGCGAAGAAGAACCTCCTCGACGCCCTGCAAGGCTACCTGACCGTCGCCAACAAGCGCTCTTTGACCTTGGCCAAGGCGAAGGAAGGGAAGGTGTTCTCTCTGCAGGTCTAGGAGTGTCGCGGCCGCCCGTCTGCCGGGCGCGCGAGGCGCTCGCGGCGTTGCGCAGGGCGGGATTCGTTCTCGATCATCAGACCGGCTCCCACGCGATTCTTTACAAGCCGGGCCATCCCAATCCCATCACCTTGCCGATGCACGCGGGCGATGTGAAGCCCGGGACGCTGCGCCGGATCATCAGGGACGCGGGATTGACCATCGACGAGTTCCGCCGGCTACTCTAGCGTGCGCGCTACAACCCGGCGCGGACGCGCCAGCCGGCCTTCGCGATAGGCATGCGCCGCCCCACGCCGAAGGCCTTCGAGGAGATCTTGATCGACGGCGGCGCCTGGCGGCGCTTGAACTCGCTCCAGTCCATGCGGTCGAGCAAGGTCTCGGCCACGGCTCGGTCGCCCACGGCGCGCGCGACGCGGCCCGGCTCGAGACGGGACTGCACCCAGGCCTCGAGGGCGTCGTCGACCTGGTCGTACGGCGGCAGGTCATCTTGGTCCTTCTGGTCCGGTTTAAGCTCGGCCGACGGGGCCTTGCTGATCGAGTTCGCGGGGATGATCTCCCGGTCGGAGTTGAGCCAGGAGGCGAGCTCGTAGACGAGGCGCTTCGGCGCGTCGGCCAGCGGCGCCAGCGCGCCGCACATGTCGCCGTACAGAGTGCAGTAGCCGACCGCGAGCTCGGACTTGTTTCCCGTGGTGAGGACGAAGCCGCGATGCGCCTTGTTGGCGAGGCCCATCAGGATGACGCCGCGCGCGCGGGCCTGGAGGTTCTGCTCGGCCAGGTCGGGGGTGCCGTTGCCCCACTTCTCGCCGAGGGCCTGGACCAAGGCGCCGTAGACGCCGGCGATCGGCGCGGTGCGCAGCTCGATGCCGAGGTTCTTGGCCAAAGCCTGCGCGTCGTCGAGGCTTCCCTGGGAGGAGTAGGACGAGGGCATGGTCACGCCCACCACGCGGTGAGGGCCGAGCGCGCGCACGGCGAGAGCGGCGGCGACGGCGGAGTCGATGCCGCCGGAGAGGCCGAGGAAGGCGGTCTGCAGGCCGCACTTGCCGGCGAAGTCCTTGATGCCCAAGGTGAGGATCTCTCCCACCTGACCGACGGCGGAGGGCTCGGGCGCGATCGTCGCGCCCTCCCAGGTCTTCGTGTCGATGACCAGCAGGTCCTCGGCGGCGAAGGCGCCGCGCGCGCGGAGCTTGCCCTGGGCGTCGTAGGCCAGGCTGCCGCCGTCGAAGACGATCTCGTCGTTGCCGCCGACGGCGTTGCAGTAGAACAAAGGCTTTTTCAGGCGCTTGGCGTGCTCGGCGACGAGCTTCTTGCGGACCGCGGTCTTGCCGCGCAGGAACGGCGACGCGGAGAGATTGAGGAGGAGGTCGGCGCCGGCCTTGGCCTGCGCGGCGACGGGGTCGACGTCGTAGAGGCGGCGCGAGGTGGACGGGTCCTTGGCCCAGGCGTCCTCGCAGATGGTGACGCCGAGCTTGAGTCCGCCCCAGGAGATCGGCTTGTTCTCGGAGGCCGGCTCGAAGTAGCGGGCCTCGTCGAAGACGTCGTAGGTCGGAAGGAGGGTCTTGTGACGGATCGCGACGACCTTCCCGTTGTGGAGGAGCGCGGCGGAGTTGCGCACGGGCTTGCCGACCTTCCCCTTCCAGCGCGAGACGAAGCCGACGAGGGCGGCGGTGCCGCGGACTTTTTTGGCGAGGGCGGCGAGGGCTTTCTCGTTGGCCGCGGCGAAGCCGGGCTCTTCCCACAGGTCGAGCGCGGGATAGCCGCCCAAGGTCTGCTCCGGGAAGACGGCGAGCGAGGCGCCGCGCCTACAAGCCTCATCGAGCGTAGCGAGAATCTTCTCGGAGTTGCCGCGAAGGTCGCCGACCGTCGTGTCGATCTGGGCGAGGGCGATCTTCATGTCAGGCTCCCGCCGTCTCGCAGGTCGAGGCGAAGACCTGGCCCGCGCCCATGAAGGAGGCTTCGATGGCTTCCTGGACGGCGTAGCGCGTCTGGAGCCCCGCGAGCTTGGCGACGGGGGCGATGCCCTCGATGGCCCAGGTCATGAGCTCGGCGGGGTCCTGCTGGGTGGTCTCGGCGACCACGTTGACCTGCTTGAGGATCGCGACGGCGGCGGCGGGCAGGTCCTTGCCGAGGAGGAGCATGCCGGACATGAGGCCGCGGCAGACGGCGACGACGGTGTCTCGCGGGGCCTGGCGGGCCTGGGTGGCGGTGACGGCCTGGGTGAGGATCTGCAGGGCCGCGAGGCCGGCGCCGGCGGGCGCGTCGGGGAGGTCCTTCAGCCGGTCGAGGACGATCTCCTTCGCCAGCTTTTCGAGGTTGAAATCGTCCATGCCTGCCGCGATTATATCATCTTGCGCGGACGCCGGCCGGGTGGTACACTGCCGTCTCATGAGACGCCTCGCCTTGGCCGTCGCCGCGGCCGCCCTGACGGCCTGCGCGTCCGCGCCCCCCCAGCCGGCGTCCCTCGATCACGGCCTGCTCCTCGCGCGCGCCACGACGCACGGCGCGCTGCTGCTGGGCTCGGTCAAGCACGCCGACAAGGGGAGCGTCTCCCTCGTCGACGACAAGGGAGAGCGCGTCCTCGGGCAGCGCGGCATCTCCGGCCCGGGGTTCAACGGCTACATCGTCTTTTACAACATCCCCCCGGGGAAGTTCGTGCTCCGCTCGGCCTCGTTCAAGGCGCGCGGAGCGCGCTACCAGGTCCAGCCCCCCCGGTCCGAGGAGCACAAGCGCGTCGCCGTCCTCAAGCCCGGGGGCGTGGCGTATCTCGGCGATTACAAGTTCGATTCGCGTTGGCCGGAGTTCGGCGCCATGATGTGGAACGCCGCGCGCATCATGGCCCATTGGCTCACGCCGTTCTTGAAGAGGCCGCTGATCGCGCGCGAGACGGGCACGCCCGTCTATGAGACCGGGCCGGCGGCGGAGACCCGGGCCCTGCTCGCGGTGCGCGAGGGGCTGCGCGGTACCGAGTGGAGCCGGGTCGTCGCCGCCCGCCTGCGCGCGCTCGGCGCGGCCGAGCCTCCGAAGACGGACGGCCTGCTGCTCCCCAAGCCGCTGCCGCTGCGTGAGGAGCCGCTGCTGTCCTGGCGCGACACCTTGGAATGGGGCGAGCCGCGCCGCTCGGCCGCGGGGCTCGCGTGGAAGCGGCCCGGCGGCGAGGCGATGATCGTCGTGTTCCACACGACGGCCTCGGCGCCGGGGTTCGCGGGCTGGGCCGCGGCGGCGGCCGAGCTGCGGAGCGAGGCGGCGGCGAGCGTCGAGGACGCCGGCGGCGTATACGAGGTCCAGGTCGGCACGCGGGCCGGGACGGCCGCGCGCGCGACGAGGTATCAATATCCCGAGGGCGTCCTCATGGGCAGCGAGACGAAGGTCGTCGTGACCGAGACCATCCTCGTCCCCGACGGCTACGGGATCTACACCGCGCGCCTGCGCGCGCCGCGAGGGGAGTTCGAGGCGGTCGCGCCGGCCTTCCGGGAGTTCCTGCTGCAGCTGAGGCTCGGGCCCCCCCCGCCGAAGGCCGCGCCGAAGCAGGAGGCCGTGATGCCCTTCATCGGAGGCGGACCGTGAGCGGCGACGAGCGCCGTTCCGGCGCGCGGTTCATCACCGAGCTCAGCGTCGTGCTGCGCCCATCGAAGGGCGGCGAGCCGCTCGACGACCGGGCGACGGCCCACGACGTGTCGATCGGCGGGTTCAAGGTGGAGACGCAGGCCCAGTTGACGGACAACATGATGCTCTCGTTCACCTTCGAGCTCCCGCGCGGGCAGACGGCGACCGGCAAGGGTCGCGTCGTCTGGACCAACCGCGAGACGTTCGCGAGCTGGGCCGGCGTCGAGATCGTGTCGATGCCCTGGGGCGACAAGCGCCGCCTCGGGAAGCTGCTGAACCCGGACGGCACGGATTGGGAGAGGATCTCGAACCTCTGCATCAAGCTCGCGATGATCCTGACGGTGATCGCCGCGGCGCACCGGGTGCTGATGAGCGCCCACCTGCGCAGCCTGTTCGCGTCGCTGGCGCCGAAGATGATCGCGCTGCTGGTGATGGGGTGGGCGCTCGTGAACCTGCTGAAGCGCCCCCGGCGCTAGGTTTTCAGAACCCCTCGCGGCAGCGGGGGTCCATCGCGTCGCGCAGGAACAGGCGGGCCCCGTTGCCGCGCAGGACGAACCCCCAGCGCTCGTGGCCCCACAGCGGCTCGCCCTTCGTGTAGGCGAGGAGGAAGGGGCTGCCGTTGCCGCCGGGGTCGTAGGCGACGAAGCGCAGCTGGGCGGTCTCGCTCATCAGGTCGTGCGGCATGTCGACGCACTTCCCGATCAGGCGGTCCCCGTCGGCGAGGCGCAGGCAGCGGCGGTGCGACGAGGAGATCTGGGCGTCGGTGATCAGCGCGGTGGGCTTCTTGAGGCCGGCGACGGGCGGGTGCGCGGCGAAGTCGATCTTCATCGCGATCTTGTCCGCGGCCGGGGCGGCGAGGAAGGCGGCGGAGCCCTCGTCGTCCTCGCGGAAGCGGTAGGCGCCCGCCTTCCCCTCCTCGAGGGCCGCCGCGGCGAGCGTCGAGCCGAGCAGGGCGTACAGAGGCTCGTCGACCTTGTTGTCGAGCGCGTCGTAGCGCGCGTTGGAGCCCTTCAGCTGGAAGGAGTCGGGGACCTTGATGGCCATGACGGGATCGCCGACCGAGGAGCGCGGGCCCTTGAGCAGGGCGGCGCGAAGCTTCAGGGGCTTCTTCCCGCGGCACGCGCCGCCGTAGGTGGCCGAGGTGCGGCCGACGACGAAGAGGTCGGCGCCGACGCTTCCCACGATGAGGAACCTCGAGCCCGGCATCAGGTCGCCGGGTTTGGCCGACTTGCGCGGCTTGTCGAAGACGACCCACTGGTTGCCGGACTTGTAGACCGGGAACAGGCCGCGCGAGCCGTACTCGTCCTGCGCGGCGGACGGGGCGGCGAGGGCGAGGAGTGCCAGCAGGAGCGGGGCGAGGCGGGTCATCTATGACCAGAATATCAAATCCCGCGCGGAAGGCGGAGCCCGGCCGGCGCGCGGGGACGGCGGCGCGGCATCTCGTGCTCCGTCCACTCGCCGAGCTCCGCCCCCGTGCGCGCGTCGTAGAGGACGGCGCCCGCGCCGGGCGTGATCACGGCGACCTTCGCGAGGTCGGCGCTGTAGACGAGCTCGACGCCGTCGGCGAGACGGATCAGGCCCTCCGCGTCCCAGTCGGCGAAGCGCCGCCAGCTCCACAGCTCCCCTTCGTGCAGGGCGAACCAGACGCCGCGCTGCTTGCCCCACCACAGCGCGCCGTGGCGCAGCAGCGGCGGCTTCTCCGGCTCGGGGGCCGCCCACCACCGCGTCTTCTCCTTCCAGAGCCACAGCCAGCGCGCGTCGGCGGCCACGCCCTGCGCCGGGCCGTCGTGCCAGCGGCGGCCGGCGTCCCAGTGCGGCGCGCGGCGGCGGTCCGCGGCCGCCCCGCGGCGCGGGTCGTGCGCCTCGACGCGGTCGAGCTCGTAGGGGCGCGCCGGCACGGGCGAGCCGTCGGGCAGGCGCGCGGGCTTGCGCGCCCCGAGGGACGAGAGATCGGGCGGGACGAGGGAGGAGGGCGGCGGGCGCAGCGCGCCGCGGCCGAGCATCTTGGAGAGCAGGAGCGGGCGGACGCGACGGCGCCGGACGGCGGCCGCGTCCGGCCGCGCGCCGGCGCGGCGCGGAGGCTTGAACAGCGGGAAGAAGCGCGCGCGCCGGCGCGGACCGGCGGACCGGGCGGACCTCGCGGCGGAGCGGGCCGGCGCCGCGGAGGCGGCGTCGTCGTCCGCGTCGTCCTCGGACGCGGGGCCCAGGGCCAGCGGCGCGCGGCGACGGCGCTCCTCCCGGGGGGCGGCGGCCTCCGGCCGGTCCCGCGGGGCGGCTTCCCGGCGCTCCTCGCGCCGGGCCGCCGCGCGCAGCAGGTCGACCACGGCGTCGTGGAGCGAGCGGGGCGCCTCGGCGGGCCCGGCCGCGGGACCGCCCGGGTCTCTGTCCGCG